>NZ_CACYJE010000007.1 GCF_902774605.1 uncultured Methanobrevibacter sp. | reverse complement strand
GTATTCTCCGGCCTTGAGACCTGCGACGTTGAATGTTGCCTTACCGTCTTTCAAGTCAGCATAGTAGTATGTTCCACTTACATTAATCAATACCATTCCAGTAGCACCGGATGTTACATTCACATTAATGATTTCAGTATCACCGACAGTAATGTTTTCTACATCCAAGTCAACAGCACTAGGTTTTTTGCTTACAGTGAAGTGAGCAATGCTGCGGTTTCCATTGTAATTGGAATCACCATTATAGATTACAGTCACATCATAGTCCCTAGCCATCAAGTCTTCTTTTTCAAAGACTACCTGACCATTAGCATCAATAGGTCTAGAGTATTCCTTACCTGCAAGGACAATTGTTACGTTGCCTGTAGCTCCCTTGGTTACGTTGATTATGATTTTTTCAGTCTCACCAATAGTAATGTTTTGTACTTCTATCTTGAGTTCAGTAGGTTTTTTAGCAGTTACGACAAATGTGGTTTGGTTTTTCTCAGCCACATAGATTTCATCACCAGCATAGTATACGATAGCAGTGTATGAGCCAGCAGTCAAGTTATCAAGCACTAATTCACCGGATCCCTGTGATATGAATGTAGTGTGGTTAACTAATCCAATTTGAACAGTCACTAATGAAGTGATGTTCTCGGTTGTTTTAATGATTAACTTAATGCTTTGACCTTCCATTATGTCGCTTGGACCGGTTATGATTATGCCTGTCCTGATTTGTCTGATTGTAAGGTTTACTTTGCCGGTTGCATTGTTGAAGTTATCATCACCAAGATATTTGATATCTGCAGTGTAATTTCCAACCAGCAAACCAGTCACATTGAACTTAGCAACACCGTTTTCAAGTTCACCATAGTAGTGAGCGCCTCCAACAGAGATTAAAACATTACCAGAAGCATTAGTATCGTTTAATGTTACAGTAATGTATTCAACGCTGCCCACTGTGGAGTTTGTTACAACTGCTTCAATAGCGGTGTTTTTCTTGCTTACTGTGAATGGAGCAGTGTTATTGCTTGTTTTATAGTATTCGTCTCCAAGGTAGTATGCAGAAACATGGTAGTTACGTGCAGTTAAACCTTCAATCTCAAATGTTGCTTCACCGTTTTCCAATGCCTTAGTGTAGGTGTTTCCTGCAATAACAATCATCACATCACCTGTAGCGCCGTCAGTCACATTAACCTTAACTGTTAATGTTTCGCCCACTGTGATGCTTTCTACATCAATATCAATTGCAGATTCCTTCTTATCGAAGACTTCGAATGTGAAAGTGTCTTTAGCAGCATTGTAATCAGTGTTTTCATTGAAGTATACTGTAGCTGTATGCACACCAACAGGCAATTTAGAAACTGTAAATGTTCCATTTCCTTCTTTTATGAATGTAGTGTAGTTTGTGCCATTGACCTCGATTACAACCACAACTGTCAGGTTTGCAGAGGTTGTAATGTTGAACACTTCATCCTGTCCGAAGAAGATATCTGAACCGTTGATTTTGATTGTTGTTGTGAGTTTAGATACGTTGAATGAGTCAGTAGTGTAATTGCTGTAGTATTTATCGTCACCTATGAATGTAGCGTTTACATCATGTTTGCCCGGTGTTAAATCGATTACATTGAACCTTGCAACTCCCCCTATTACTTCCGCGTAATATTTGGTACCGTTAATGTCAATCAATACGTATCCTTTTGCATCAGGTGCAACAGTCACGTTAATGTATTCCACTTGACCCTTTTCAATGTCTGAAACATCAACTCTAACCTCAACATTGTTTTTAGATACATTGAATGATGATTCGGCATGAGATGCCAAGTACTTGTCATCACCCTCATATACAACTTGAACGCCATAGTGGCCTGCTTTAAGGTCTTTGAGTGTTAATGTCATGTTGGTCCTGTTTACAGTGTATTTTTCACCGCCAACATAAACCTCAATGTTTCCAGTAGCGTCACTAGGATCAAGAGTAACTGTGATAGTTACATTTTCACCGACTTTAATGTCAAGGATACTATTGATTCCAACTGTTGAATTGTTTTTGGAAACGATGAAGTTACTGTCACCTTCATAAGTAATTATTCTTCCATCTTCAGTTGAAGTGAATGAAGCATGCACATTATGCACTCCTGCAATGAACCTCTCAGACAATACAAATTTGGCAACACTGCTGTTTGTTGTTTCATTATATACAAGAGGCATTTCACGAGTCAAGTTATTGTCAATCACAATAGTCACAGTATCACTGTAATTGCCACTCACGGTAACTATGATTGTTTCCTCTTCTCCAACGTAAATGTTTTGTGTTTGAACGCTTAAAGTGGAACCTGTCTTATATACTTCGAATGAGACATTGTTTGAAACGTTTGCCAAGTACTTGTCGTTTTCAATGTATTTTGCACTTACATTATAAGTTCCGACAGGCTGGTTTGTAAGTATCAGCTGACCTTCACCATTGTTGATGAACACAGTGTAGTCCTTGCTGTTCAATCCTTTTACAGTAACAACCGCCACACCAGTGAAATCATCAGGACCAGTTACTTTGATTAATACATCATCTCCTTCTCCAACAGGACTTGGTGTTAACAATTCAAGAGTTATTTCAGAGTTTAACTTGGTAACATTGAATAATACTTGAGCAGAGGATGCATTGTAGTTAGCATCACCATCATATTTTACGATAACAGTGTATTGTCCCACAGCCAAGTTCTTAACGTCAAGTTTGGCAACGCCGTTGGTAATGTTTGCAAAGTAGTCTGTACCGTTAATGTCAATTAAAACAACACCGGTTGTACCGTTGGTAATGTTGATGCTAATTGTTTGTGTTTGAATAACAGTAATGTTGTTTGCAGTCACATTGATTTGAGATGCTTTCTTATTGACAACGAAATTGGTTGCGTTTTCACTTCCATAATAGTATTCATCACCCATATAGGTTACTGATGCATGATAATTACGTGCGATTAAGTTACTGATTGTGTAGTTCACTTTGCTGTTGTTTAATGAAAGGAAGTAACTTTCACCGGCTATGCTTAAAATCACAGTACCTGTAGCGCCTGGAGTTACGGTTATATATACTGTTGCATTTTCGCCGACAGTGATGTCTGATATTTCAACAATTACCTGTGAAGCTTGCCTGTCAATCACCCTGAAATCAGTAGTGTTTTGTTCAGGATCATATTTGGAGCTTCCAGGATAGTATACTGTAGCAGTGTAATCACCCACATCCAAGTATTTAGGCAATATGAATGAGCCTTTACCTCCAATAATGTATGCAGTGTAGTTTACACCATCGACTTCTATTTTAAGAACCTCTGTAATGTTTTCAGAAGTGGTAATGTTGAACTCAATACTCTGCTGCACCATAATATTAGCAGTTGTATTAATTACAATACTTGTTTTATGTTTGGTTACATTGAATGTAGCATTTGTTTTAGAACCATTGTAATTATTGTCTCCAAGGTATGTTGCAGTCACATTATAAGTGTTCACACCTAAATCATCAAATGTAGCAGTGGCAACACCTGTAGTTGCATTAATCTCAGCATAAACCTGAATACCAGCAATATCAATCAATACAATACCAGTAGCACCCTTAGTTACAGTAACGTTAATAATTTCATGCTGACCAACATTGATATTAGAAACATTAATTGAAATAGTTGAATTCTTCTTATAGACTGTGAAATCAGTAGCGTTTGTGCCTGGAAGGTAGTTATCGTCACCAAAATAGGTTACGGTCACGTGATAGTCACGAGCGATTAGGCCAGCGACAGTGAAGTTAACTGTACCGTTAACAATAGCCTTGGTTAGAGGCATGCCTGCAATGTTTAAGGTAACATTACCGGTTGTTCCGTTAGTGATTTTCACATAAACAATAGCTTCCTCGCCAAGAGTAATATTATCAACACTTACACTGATTTCTATTGGAGATTTACCTGTTACATTGAATTTAGTACTGTTTTCTACTGCATCGTATTTGTCTGATTCTGCAAAGTAAACTGTAGCAGTGTAGTTGCCAGTTATGAGATTATATACAGTGTATGTTCCTTTACCGTTTACAATATATGTAGTGTAGTTTTTATTATCGACGTTGAGAGTTACAACAGATGTGACATTTGCGGAAGTGGTTATTGTGAACTCTACAGGATGTCCCATTATAATTGTATCATTACAATCGATAGTGATTGTTGTTGAGAGTTTTGTAATGTTGAATGAGGATTTATTGGTTGATCCGTAGAAGTTTTCATCACCGTCATATTTTACAGTCACATTGTATTTTCCAACAGGTAAGTCTGCCATTGGAACGCTTACGAATGTTGTTCCATTAATGTCAGCGTATAAGCGAACGTCTGCGAAACTGATTAAAACATGCCCTGTTGTTCCGTTTGAGATTGTGATGTTGAATACTTCAACTTCCCCTACTTTAATGTTTGTCACGTTAACTGTAAGGTAGGATTGTTTTTTGAATACTGTAAAATCACCAGTGGTATTGCTTGACTTATAATATGTGTTTTCAAGGTATTCCGCAGTGAAGTGGTAATTACGTGCAGTCAGATTAGTATATGTGTAATTGCCTGTACCATTTGTGATTTTAACATCCACTGGATTACCAAGCATGTATATTCTTACAGTACCATTTTGAGCACCGGTCACGTTAATGTAAATGGTTAGTTTTTCACCGACTGTGATATTGGTAACATTTACACTGATTGAAGTTGGGAGCCTATCAAAGACTGTAACGTTTATAGTGTCATTAGCAGGCAAGTAATCCTTATCCCCAGCGTAGAATACAGTCACATTGTGCACTCCAAGGTTTTCTCCAAGCACTATCAAAGATCCTTTACCATTATAGACAACAGCAGTGTAATTCCTGTTGTCTATTCTTACAGTCACTTGATCTGTAATGTTTCTTGATGTTTCGATAGTGAAGTTAGCCTCCTGGCCGATTACAATGTCATTACAGGTTATTGTAATATTGACTGGGATTTTTGAAACAGTGAATTCAGCAGTTGTTTCATTAATATTGTAATAATCATCACCCAGGTAGGTTACAACAATCGGATAATTCTTGTCAACAAGATTGGACCTTGTCAATACTGCAGTTCCATTTTCAACTTTAACCCTAAATGTTACATTATTAATGAATATTTCCACATAACCAGTAGCGTTTTTGTTTACTGTGACATTAATCACTTCAGTTAAATCCTTAGTAATATTAGTTACATTCACGCTAATTGTAGTGTTTAACTTAATTACTGTGAAGTTAGTTGTGTTTTCTTTTAATTCATAAATTGCACTTGAAAAACTTGCACGAATTGTGTAATTACCACTAGGCAACCTATCCAATACCAATGTTGCTTTACCAGTTGTAGAATTTATAATAACATCCTCTTCATATAATTCATCATTAATATAAATATTAACCTCACCGGCGATTCCTTTTGGAAGAGTTACAATTACAGTATTAGTATCTAAAACAGTTATCACATCAGTTGCATCAACAGTTAATGTATAATTACCAATTTTGAAAGTTTCATAAGAACCAAAATCACTCTTATAAGTATGATTTTCATCACCAGAATACTCAATAAAGACTACATGTTGACCCGGCAGAGCTGGAACGGTTAAATTTATCATGTTTGAAGTAATATCCTTGAAAACGACTGGAGTTCCATCAATAGTTATTGTTAAATTACCACCATAAACACTTTCAGTTAAGTTCGCATTCACAGTCAGACTGGTTGAATTACCAGTAATATTCATTTGAATAACAGTTTCGATTTTGCCAACTTGGAATTTAGTGGAATTGGTTTTATATACATATTCTTCATCCTCATAACTCACTACAACAGTGTAATTGCCAACAGCCAATTTAGTTGCGTTATATGTAGCAATACCATTAATAATCTGCACTTCAATAACGCTTCCGCCATTGATAGTCAAATTCATTTTACCCGAAGCATTATAAGGAGCCACAATAGTTATTGTAGCATTCTCGCCAACTGTAATATCCCTCACACTAATAGGTAAAACGTAATCCTTAATTTTTGGAATTAGGATTGTAATGTTGGTACTGTTTTGCAAGTATCTTGCACCACCCAAGAAAGTAGCATTAACTGAATAATTACCCGGACGAATACCACTTATATTTAATGATCCAACACCATTAGTAATGTTGATTTGAGTTTTGATTAAACCATCACCAACAGTTATGTTTGCAAGACCATTAGCAAGCTCAGGCAATCTAACAACAATAGTGTCATTGTTCACAAATTCGATTGCTATAGGTGGAACAACCTTATCCACTCTAAATATTTTAGTCACATTCTTATCTTCATATTTTTGATACCCTTGATACCTTACATTAATAAAGTAAGTTCCAGCAGGCAAATCCTTAATAATGAATGTTGCATTTCCTTTGTTGAGTTTTACTGAAAATGTGTTGTTTGAGAAGTTTCCAGATACCAACACGTCCTCAGTTGCATCACTTGGAATAGAAATATTAACCAATTCCACATCATCAACAGTGATATTGGAAACATTCACAGTAATATTATAATCACTAACTTTATGAGCAGTAATCTTGATAGTATCTGAGTAAGGATTATATTTATCATCACCAGTGTAGGACATATGTGGAGAATATGCAGAAGCCACTGGATATCCATTAATAGTCACATTAGCAGAACCATTAACCAATTTAGCAGTGTATGTCACACCACGACTGGTAACAGACACGTTTCCAGTCGCATCCTTATCAAGAACGAAAGTAATTGTAACACTCTCATCAACATTTACACTAGCATTATATACCAAGTTCACATTAGGATTTGTTTTAACAACAAATGCATATCCAGATTGTGATTTATAAACATATTTTCCTTCCTCTTCAAAACTGATTGTAAATTGATAATTGCCCTGTGCAGTAGTAGGCACCTTGATTGTAGCAACACCATTTTTAACTTCAGCAGTGTAATTTTCACCAAAGATGAATACGGTTGCATTACCAGTTGCATCTTCAGGCAACTCCAATACGAAAGTGATATTATCCCTAACGATTGTTGTGTTTACATCACGCAATCTGAATAAATAATCATCAATAGCTGAAACAGTGAAGTATCCAATTACAGAACGATCAATATATTTTACACTATCCTTAATGCTTGCAGTTACATTATACCTTCCAATCTTAAATCCTGTAGCATTGAATGTGGCAGTACCATTGGTTAGTTGAATAACCTTATCAATATAATCGGTGCCAGGTATAGTGATTGTCACATTTACATCAATGTCTGAAGGCAATCTTATAGTGATTGTTTCATTATCCCCAACTTTAATGTCAATAGTTCCAAGGTCAAATAGGAAGTCACGGACTTTTAAAATTGTCACTGGGAATTTTTGGGTACGATTATCATATTTCTCATTACCACTATAGAATAAACTGGCCTCATATGTATCAGCAGCCAATCCCGGAACATTAACATAAGCAGTTCCGTTAACCACGGTAGCATTATAAACCTTACCATCAATTGTAATATTCACAGTACCATTTGAATCACTAGGCAAAGTAACCTGAATAGTAAGATTTTGACCCACGTAAGTGGTATTAAAGTTGATGCCCGGAGAAGTGTGGATTTTAGAAACCACAAGTGTACCTGACCTAGTACTTGCTTCATACATGTCATTACCATTATATGTTACATAACAAGTGTATGATCCAGCCGCCAAGTTATAGACTGGAAGATCATAGGTTCCATTAACAAATGTCTCATTAACATTTATAGTATATGGAGTCCTTCCAGGAACCCTGATTGTTATTGTTCCATTGGTAATGTTTGGCAGGTAAACATTAATATATGCGGTTTGACCAACAACAATATCCTTAGCAGCAGCTGTGAAATTATAATCCAATGTTTTATTACTGTTTAATGTTTTACTTGCACCACCCTCAGTGTATTTATCATCACCTGCAAATGTTGCATTAACAACATACTGCTGACCTGAAACTAATTCATCAACAGTGACATTCGCCTTACCGTTGACATAAGTGACCTGGAAAACCCTATTATCAATAGTAATATTACCCGGACCGTTTGCATCGCTCGGCAATATGACAGTAATATTAGCGCTAGTTGAATTTGTAGTAGCAGTTATGTTAATCGGATAGTTTGTAATCTTGTGAACTGAGAATCTAGTATAATCCCTTTCACATCCGAGATACTTATCATTACCCAAGAATGATGCGTGAACTGGAACTGGAAGGCCCTCTTTTAGATCGGAGATGTTGATTTGTCCAGAACCATTTATAATGTCAACAACATGTGTAATGCCCTGTACGGTCAGATTGATTTTTGCGGTTAAATCACTTGGCATTGTAATGTTAAATGTTGCAATTTCACCTACAAAAATATCATCAACACTAATGTATGAATAAGGGTTAGGATCCACTTTTCTAACAATCAATACCTCATCCTCTACATTAGCATAATATTTTCTATCCCCAGTGTAATTTGCAACAACGGTATAATTACCATGAGGCAAACCTGATACATTAAACACTGCACTTCCATTTACAATGGATTCAGTGTAATTATTATTGTTAATGGTTATTGTCACATTACCAGTTGCATCACTTGGAAGACGCACGGTAATTGTTGCATTATCACCAACAAAAATATGCTCTGAATCAATGTGAATAGTAGGTTTAACTTTTTTCAAAATAATTTTTCCAGTAGTATTTACTGCAAGATATCTAGTGTCATTTGCGAAGTAGATTTTAACAGGATATTCTCCACCTTCCAAACCATTAATCGGTACACTGAATTTGCCTTTTACAATATCTGAAGTGTAGTTTTTACCATCAACCTCAATAATAATGTCACCGTTCGCATCAATTGGAACAGTCACATTTGCAATCACATTCAAGTCATCATCTACTGAATAATTAAACACTGGATTAATTTTCACATAATTAACCATGAAAGATCCACTAGTATTAGCAGCATAATATATATCATCTTCCAAATATGTGGCAGTTACGTTATATTTTCCATATGGAAGATTGGAAATTACGAATGTTGCATTTGTATTATTCGCATAAGTATAATATTGAACACCATTAACCGTTAACAGTACAAGACCAGTAGCATTAAATAGACCAGTAAAGTCAACTCTAATAGTTGCATTATCACCAACATAAATATCCTGAGCAACTATATTAAGACCAATAACATTTTTCTTTACTTCAAATGTAGTACTGTTGGAACCTAGCAAGTATTTATCATCACCATCATATATCACCCTTACAGTATGATTACCTGGAGTTAAACTAGTAACATTAAATGCAATATTTTGTTTAGTGAAATGATATGCAGTACCATCCACATAAACATGTGAAGTACCATTTGCATCATTAGGCAATATAATATTTATAATAGCAGTTTGCCCCATTTCTATATCCTTAGCAGTAATGTTTATGGTTACATTTTGCTTAGTAACACTGAATGCAGTATTATTATTACAACCATTAAAGTTCACATCACCATTATATACAGCATATACAGTATAATCACCACCTGGCAAATTAGTAAGGTTAAGTTGTGCAGTACTATTCTTTAAAGTTACAGTATACATCCTATTGTTAACAAATATGTAAACCTTACCACTTGTACCGTTAGTAGCAGTAACATTAATAGTGACAACTCCACCATAGGTAATATTATTAGCAGTAACATTTATTGTACTATTACGCAGTTGAACATCAATAGTGACATTAACATTTAATGTCTGATTATATTCCTCATATATCGCAGTAACTATATACTCATTAGGAGCCATATTATATAAAGTCAATTCAGCAACACCATTAATAAGAGGAACATTATAGACTACATCATTAATATGCAAATCAATAGTACCATTTAAAGTGGTGTTGATTAAAGTTGTTGTGAATACAACCTTTTCACCATAATTTGTCTGATTGACAGTAAGATTCATCATCAAATATAATATTGCACCATTTTTAAGAGCAATATTGTTGAAATTGGCAGTTTTATAACCTGAAGATGTGAAATTATGGAGCCCAATAGCAAGATTGCTTACAGATGACACATAATCAGTATGATTGAATGTGGTTGTCAATTGATTACCGTTATCATAAAAAATGATTATAGCATCATCAACCTTAATAGGGTTTCCGTTATCATCTTCAATACGTGAGAACACAGGCAATGAATTAACATTAGTGACAACAGTAATATTATTTAAAGTTGTCATGTAGGTTTCGGATAAAATCACTCCCTTATTGTAAATTGCATTCATAAATTCATTTAAAGAAAATGATGCCTTACCTTCCAGATAAACGGAAGATCCATCATAAGAACTTGAATTTTGAATATTTGATGTGAGAACAACAGACCCAGCACTAGGAATATAAATCATTTTAGTTCCATTAAAAGTAGAAGTAGATATTTTTCCACCTGTACCTTCCCAGTAAACAGCACCACCTGCAGGATTATTCTCATTAAATATAGATCGGGTAATTTCACCATTATTTGCTTTCCAGTACACTGAAACACCATTATTGGCAGTATTTGATTCAAAATTAGAGTTATCAATTAAACCACCATTACCATCCCAATAAATTGCACCACCCATATATGCAGTGTTGTCAGTAAATCTAGAAGTATCAACTACAGAATTAGTTGTTTCTAAATGAAGTGCACCCCCATTAACGGAAGCTTTATTATTAGTAAAATCAGAGTCATGCATTTCAAATCTTCCAGTTGTAATGCCCTTTTCATAACCTGTTGCAATAGCTCCACCATATCTAGCAGAATTATTATTGAATTTAGAATATGTCACTGCTGTTGTACCTTTTACACGGCTGGAAATGGCACCACCATAGTCTGTAGCAAAATTATTATTAAATTCACAGTTATGTGTTGATAAAGTGGCAACTCTATAATCTACTGAAATTGCACCACCTTCTCGTGCGACATTATCCGAAAATTTACAATCTCTAAATGTGACACTTTCCTGTCTAGAATAAAAAACTCCTCCTCTACCTACCTCATCATCACTGCTCGGTCGAGTAAGACTTACATTATTGTTAACAAAGTTAGAATTTTCAATTGTAGCACCATAAGTGAAAAGTGCACCGCCTCTCCTGTATGCAGAATTACCTTCAAAGTAGGAATCCTTTATTTCAAAATTATTACTTCTTCCGATAAAAATGCAACCTCCTTCATAAGAAGCTTCATTTGAATAAAACTTACTTCCATCAACTTTTATATCAGTATTAGTCCTTATCGCTCCGCCTTGATAACCATGGTTACGGGTGAAAATTGAAGATATGATATTAATATCCGTAGTCCACATCACATATACACTTCCTCCATCACCAGATACATTGTTTTCAGTAAATGAAGAGTTTATAAGGTTTAGTTTAATTTTATTAGTCACGCCTGCAGAAGAAGATGAATAATAAAACGCTCCTCTATAAGCACTATTTCCATAACTTGTGGAATTAGTAATGTTCAAGAACCCATTAAATTTTGTTGCCCTTATTACAGCACCATTATATCCAGTATTATTTTCAAATGTACAATTAATAAAACAAAATGAAGCTTGAATAGATTCACCATCATGTTCAAAAACAATTGCAGTGTCAGCTGAATTAATAAATTTAATATTCTTAAAAGTCATATTTATACAAGAGCTAGCAATATTGAAAATACCTGATGCCCGATTCGCATCAATAGTATGGCCTTTACCATCTATAACTAAACCATTTTTATTATATATGGATATATAAGATGAAACTGAATAATCCTCATGCAATTCGAGATAATTACCCTCATTACTTATCAAATTTTTCAATTGAGTTTGTGTGCCACTTAAAACCTCCTCATCAGAACTTGCCGAAAGCACATCCCCTTGACTGCTTTCAGCGTCTTGTTCCGTGTTCACAATTTCTTGATTTGACTGTTCGACAAGAGCACTATCCTGTGTGCTTGTTTGAACCGTCAAGTTTTCATCATTTGCGCTTGCAACTGTATTATCGGCATCACTAGCAGCGATTGCAGTTAGTGAACATAATGTAATTAATAGTATACAAGCAATAAAAATTTTTGATTTAATAAATTTAACCTCCAATTAACAAATATCTAACATACTAGATTTTCGTTTATACAGCTGTTATATTGGTTATCGTAATATATAAACATATGCCATTGTACAAAAAATAAACATTTTTATATATGAAATGATACATTGTTTCAATAAATAAAAATTATTCATACACATAACAATTGTTTATGTGTTGATATGTACAACAATATCAATATACGCTAAACGTTGCACAATATCTCATCATCATCAATCATGAATTTTTCAAATCATAATGATTAAAAAACCCAAAGCCCATATAATATATATTATAGGAGTTAATTTTTATGAAACCAGTTAGAACAAGAGACTTTATCTACACTAGCGATGATATGTACTTCGCTTCAACAAACTACATTCACCCACAAGATAAGGTGAACTCATTTTTAAGATACATTCCAGATCCTGAAGGAGACCGTGAAAAAAACGGCAAAAGATACCGCAAGGTAGGGTCTGAGGAAGCATACTCATACTTACGTGAAAACCACCCGGATTACCTGTACTTCTGCGACATCACAAACGTTGAGATGATGGGAGTGCCACTGGACAAGGTGGAAAGAATCATCAAACCAGATGAACGATTATTAGGTCTCAAGGACACATTCGACAATGGAGGAGAGGTTAAAAATCCAGAGCTCATCTCAAAGCTTATGGATGTGGCTGACTTCTTCCACTACCTGGCCGATATCCCCTATGACCATCTGGGAATCTCAGGCTCAATCCTGCCTGGGCTTCAGAAAAGCGACGTGTCCGACTTGGACTTTGTAGTCTACGGGCTTGAAAACCACAGAAGAGCAATCGAAACATTCAAGAAATACCGTGGAAATGAAGTGTATATTGAGCAAATCGACAAGCACATTACTGTTGAGGGCATAACAGACGATTACTGGGAATTCGTCTATGACAAGAGAATGTTCGATGAAAGCCTCACAAAAGAGGAGTTCAAATGGTATGAGAACAGGAAGGCGAACCGTGGAACAATAAACGGAACCCTATTCGACATCCTGGCCACAAGGGACTATGATGAAATCCTCGGGGAATGGGGAGATACCATATATGAACCGCAGGGAATCGAGCAGATTGAATGCGATATCGTAAGCGCTCTTGGGGCATACGACAATCCGTCCCTATACACCATTGAAAACGTTCAGCACCTGGACGGAGTCGATTATCCGTTGACCGAAATCGTTTCATTCACCCACACCTATGCCGGTGAAGTGGTTGACGGCGAGCATGTCATCGCCAAGGGCAAGGTGGAGAAGGTCATCATAAATGGTGAGGATTCACATTACCGATTGGTTGTCGGAACCACCCGTGAAGCGATTGACGAGTACGTGAAGCTTAAGGAAAGTCCCGCTTAAACATTTCAATGAGAGACTTCTCTCATTACTTACTTATTTTTTAAACAATTCAATATGAACACTTTAAATAATTTATAGTTTTAATATTTAATTTCACTAATTTTTTTCAAACGAATATTATTCAAATGAAAAAATAACCGAATATGAAAACATTCAACAAAATTAGAATAAATCAACACTGTTTTATTGCAATCCAATACTAATAATATATAAACTTCAAAAACCAATATACTAAGTATTAGATTTAAGTGATAAAATGACAGAAACTAAAAAACAGGAATGGAATAGTAATCTTGCATTCATGATGGCAATGATTGGTTCAGCCGTCGGGCTTGGAAACATATGGCGTTTCCCAAACGTGCTCTACTCCAACGGTGGAGGATCATTCATGATTCCATACATAGTTTCACTATTTCTTTTAGGAATCTCATTTGTTCTTGTGGAATACGCTGTCGGATTCAAGTTCAAGAAATCCATTGCAAGAATATTATACTCCATCAAAGGAAAATTAGAACCAATAGCATGGTTAATCTTATTGATCGTATTTTTAATAACAACATACTATGTTTGTGTAGTGGGATGGGACTTCATATACATCATATTAAGCTTCACAAAGGCATGGGGCGCAAACCCTGACCTGTACTTTGCAAACAACGTACTGCATGCAACAGACTCAATGTCCGGACTGTTCACCATAGTCCCTAACGTGCTGGTGTCCGTATTCATCATATGGTTCATTGCATGGGCAATCATCAAAAGGGACTTGAATGACGGAATCGGTAAAGTAAGTCAGATATTACTACCGCTCTTATGTTTGATAGTGGTTGGAATCGTAATATTCTCATTGACACTTCCGGGAGCATCAATCGGATACACTCAGATTTTCACACCGGACTGGAGTGCACTGACAAACCTGGACGTGTGGCTGGCCGCATTCGGTCAAATCGTATTTTCACTGAGTTTAGGTATGGCGATTGCAATGACCTATGCAAGCTACCTTCCGGAAGGATCCAAACTCGTTGACAATGCAATAATCGTTGCATTCTCAAACTCAGGTTTTGAAGTGTTCAACTCAATCGGAATATTCTCAATTCTAGGATTCATGACACTATCCTCAGGAATACCATTCAACGAGCTTGTAACCGAAGGAACAGGCCTTGCGTTTGTAGTGTTCCCTCAAGTGTTCAACACAATGGGACCGGCGGCATACGTGGTCGGACCGTTGTTCTTCATATGCATACTCTTTGCTGGAATCACCTCTGTGATTGCGCTTCTAGAGGGAGTGTGCTACTCAATATCAGAGAAATTCCTCATTGAGCGTAAAAAGACAGCCACTGTTGTGTGCATAATCGGATTTTTGATATCCTGCATTTTTGCAACCGGTATCGGAAGCACAATACTTGGAGTCTTCGATGCATACCTGAACAATTTCGCATTGCTCTTTGCAGTGCTCCTTGAATGCATCATCTTCGGTTGGATTTACAAGTTCGATGATTTAATCGAAACATTGAATGAAAACTCCAACATTAAAGTGGGCAAAACCTGGAAAGCGGCAATCAAATACATTCTGCCAATCTGTATTGCCGGACTTTGGATTCAGGGAATCCTTTCAACCGCAAAGACAGCGGACGGTTTGAGCACAACAATAATGCTCATCCTAACAGCAGTGCTGATTATTGTGCCGATTATCTTCGCCAAGTTGCCTGCAATAAACAAAAATTATTACAACACGTAATATTGTTATCGAATAGCTAAATTATTAGCTATTTACTTTTTTTATTTTACCTTGAAAAATTTACTCCCCTCATAACTTCTTATTTTATATATAACCGAGTATAATGTAATATTACCAAGTTTTAAGAGGTTATAAAAATGATTAAAGTATCTTCTATAAAACAATACATGTACTGTCCCATGAAACTGTATAATGAAACCCACATTGACATGCGCGAAAGCGATGATTACCAATTATCTGTTGAAATCAAGAAGCTTAAAATCGACATTAGCGATTTGATCCAGAAGAACATGCGCAAGGTCCAGAGGAACATGACCGTCACCGAGATTGAAAACATACTGGCAGACAACATCGACCCATACATTGAAGGCACAACAAAATCCATCAAGTCCATGAACCTTGGGCTTGAAAACTCACAGATCAATGAAATGATTGACAATGCCTACTTCAACATAAAGACCACTGCGCTTAAACTGAAGCAGGTGATGAGCATACTCAACCGTGACGCCCATGAAATAATCGACATGTTCTACCCTAACTGCATGTACTCATTTCTCATCAAGGACAAGACAATTGACCTGATTGGAGTGTGCGATAAGATAGAGATTGTTGACGGGAAATACTATCCAGTGGTGCTTAAAAGCGGCAATCCTCCATTGAAGGGAGTTTGGGATCAGGATGCCATTGAACTTGCATCATATGCAGTGCTCATTGAGGAAGAGTTTGAAAAGGACGTTTATGTCGGTTTTGTCGATTATGAGAAAATCAATGACCGCCGCCCAGTAGTGATGGACATCAACCTTAGAAAGGAGTTCTTTGACATTGTGCGTGACGTCAAGGAAATCGTTGAGAACAAGAAAAAGCCCAAAGTAAGTAAAAATGATAAGAAATGTGAAAAATGCGAATATAATGACTTGTGTTTAAATTAGATAGGGAGTGTTTAAACTCCCCTATATGTCCATAAAAATGAGTTTTAGAATTTGATATTGTCGCCCAAGCGTTCAATATTGAACACTGCAGTGTCGGCTATTGACATTACCGCCAGAACCCCTGCTTGAATCGGGTCGGTGATTATTAAATCGGCATACTTGGTTACGCTTCCAGGCATGTTAAGGCAAATCACTATAAGCTTGCTTTCCTCCTTAACCTTCTTGACCGCTTCTGTGATTTCACCGCCCATAAGGGAGCCTGCAAGCACCAATGCGCTTACACGAGGAAGTCTTGATATCGCTTCAACTGCCTCTGCAATGGATTTTTCACCAACCAAAGGGATTGTGTCTATGCTTATGCGCTCGCCGCGTATGTTGTGCCTGTCTGCTTCTGTGATTGCACCCATTGCAACCTGTGAAACCTGTGCACCGCCACCGACGATGATTATACGTTTACCGTAAATGTCCAGTTGAGAACCATGCAATTCCACGAGCTTGACATCAGGGATGCCTTCCAGGTCACCTACAAGCTCATCGATATCATTTACATGTTCAAGTTCAAGGTTTATTGAACCCATATTGTTTCGCTCTACGAAGAGGTGAACATAACTGATGTTGGCACCATGATTGGTTATGACATCAGTGATGTTGTCCAATACGCCTTTTTTCTCATTGGTTTTTATTGTTAAAGTATAATCATTCATTCTTTTGGCCTTATTTTATCAAGTTCCGCATGTGCCCTTTTCCACATGCTCAAATAATTATCGTTTTCAGTCACCGGGATTACATCCAAACCCAATTCACGGTGTTGGACAATCCATTCTTCATGAAAAACGGGTATTTCAATTTTAATTGGTTCGGAGGTCTTGTTCACGATGATCAAGTCCCTGTATGGGAAATCCCATTCCACAATGTATCCTCCAAGACTCACCATATGATATGGTCTCATAACAAATTTCAAGATAATCACCCTTTTATAATAATCCGATTACGATAGATAAGATTCCTAGCAATGTTGCGCTCAATATTGTTGGCAGCAATTGCCTGTTTGTAAATACCGGTGTGAATGCTGAAAATATTCCCATCATGAACACGAATATCAATGCGACGATGATGTTGATTAATATTGCCGGGGAGAATATTGTTGGCGGCACTCCAATGAACAGAACGGAAAATATTGCGCCAAGCACGAACATGAAGAATCCTCTGGTCAATACCACCACTGCACGGTATTTTGCAGCGTATTCCATGTACGGTCCTTCAATGACATCGCTTTTAGCCTTGATTATTGAGAACGGATACTCGTTCAATATTATCATGTATCCGATGAAGAACACTATTGCTGCGATTCCTCCTGAGACTGTGAAGAGGAACGGTCCATGGGTTTGCTGGAAAGCAACGATGTCCTGCAGGAATATGCTTCTTGCAGCAGTAACCGGCGCGAACAATGCCAGGTATAATGGGAATGAACCGTATGTTATCATCCTGAGGGATCTTTTTGCACTTATGTCCTCAATGAATGATCTTGTCGCATTCAAGTGTGCTGCTCCTTTGACGACATCCGGGAACGGCATGTTGACTGACATGACGGATTTTGACAATGCGCCCATCAATACATAGCAGATTTCCTCCACTTTAAGGAACCCTACAATTGCAACTAGGCTTGCAAGTGCCGGAATCTTATATGCCTGAGGTGTCAATGCTATCAATATGCACAGCACGACTATGAAACATATTATCGGCAATGCCTTGTACAGTCCAGGGACTGGTGAGGACACTTCAGTACTCTTCTTATATATGAATTTCAGCGGAGCCATTATTCCAGGAGATGTTACCGGCGGCCCGATTCTTTGCTGTATTCTGGCGTGAATGTACTTGCGTTCAATTCCCGGGAGCAATGTTGAAATTACAAAGCAAACTAGCACTGTAAGTATTACTGATATTATTGGATTTATCATTGTATTTTCAAACATTTAACTATCTCCTTATTATTTCAATTGCCCTGTCGGTGCATGTGAAACATGGGTCACACTGTACAATGGACAATTGTGCATCTGTTATCTGGTCGCCAATGCAAGCATACTGCATTGCTCCAATGTTCGCCATGGAAGGTGTTCTTATTATGCAGTGCCTTACCCTTCCGCTCTCTAGCCTGTATGAATGGTATAATGTTCCTCTTGGAACTTCAATGTAACTTTGAATTATGTCAGTGTCGAACATCTCCCAGTCACGTGTGACGACTTTACCATCAGGAATGTTTGCAATGGCCTGTCTTATAATCTTAATTGACTCGAATGATTCCAATGCCCTCATGACCAGGTTTGACTTGACGTCCCCGTCAGGCTGAGTAATCACGTTAAAGTCGAAGTTGTCATACTCGAACATTGTAGTTCTCAGGTCTCTTGCAACACCGGTTGCCCTGAGAGTAGGTCCTGTCACCGCAAGTTCGATTGCCTGCTTTTGAGGCAATACCCCTATTCCGGTAATCCTTGACAACAATATGGAATCTGCCATGAACCTGTCAACGAAGTCTGATAAATTCTGTTCGACAGTGTCCATGTCGTTTTTGAGCCTTAGTATTTTTGCCTCGTCAAGGTCGCATCTTGGCCTTACCCCACCGAGGACTGAGCAACCGTACTGTACACGGTTTCCACCTATCATGGCCAATAATTCCATGACAATCTCCCTCATATAGAACACTCTCATTGAGAATGTCTCATGGGCGAGCACTTCACAACCGTGTGCCAGGTACAAGAAGTGTGAATGTAAACGTTCAAGCTCCTCCATTATAACGCGAATGTAAACAGCTCTCTCTGGAATTTCAATACCTAATCCCATTTCCGCTGTTCTGCAGGAATTATATATATGTGAATTTGAACAAATACCACAAATCTTCTCGGTCAATGAATTTGCCTTTTCAACTGGAAGACCCTCCATAATCCTTTCAATACCCCTATGATTAACACCAATAGTTATTTCAGCTTCCTGAACTATCTCATCCTCTACAAAAAGCCTTACCCTATACGGTTCCAATGCAGCAGGGTGAACTGTACCCATTGGAATTTCTGTTTCAATAATATTGCTTCTCGGTACTTTCTCATCCATTCTAATCCCCCTCCTAATCCGCATCTAATAATGTAGGTAAAAGTGTAACTACACCAGCCAAAACATCCTGCGGCCTTACGGCACAGCCTGGAACCTTAGCGGCTACAGGTATGATGTTTTCAACCGGCCCTTCAATCTCTTCTGAAGGAATATCACCATGACAATTCTTATAAACACCGCCCATCAGAGCGCAACTACCAGCAGCCACAACCAGTTTAGGGTCAGGAATGGCTTCATAAATCGCCTCCAACGGTTTCCTGTTCAAATGAGTTACGGGTCCAGTGACAACCAGCACGTCGGCTTCACGAGGATTCCATGTCAGGAATACCTTATACTGTTCAGCATCGAAACGAGGTGATAATATTGAGTTTACAATTTCAATATCGCAACCGTTACAGCCGCCGGTGTAAACCAGCATCACATGTATTGCCCTTGCTCTTGAAAATGATTTAAGTCCCATCTAATCACCATCCTCCTGATTCTTCAACACTGTCTTGTCAGATAAGTATTGTGCAATGAACTTAAGCTTATCATCAGAAATTTTAAACGGCTGCTCCATAGTGCTGGCAATGTCAACTTCCTGATCGCCAACGCAGCTTGGATGAATTGTTCCCTTCTCACCGTAAAGTGAAAATACCGGGCAGAAATCATGGCAGTAATAGCATACAACACATTTTTCAAGATTAATTTCAGGCACTTCACTTTTAGTCCAGTCATCAGTGATCTTAACCGGACTTGCCAGTTTTTTCATCTCAACTGCACCTGTAGGGCAGACATTGGCGCAACCAGCACAACCTATGCACGCCTTCTCATCAACCCTGTCATCAACCTTCACTGACAAGGTGGCGATTTGGTTTCTCATGTCCATGTCTGTAACTCTATCAGCTGCAAAAAAGATTCTTTTAAAGTTAGTAAATGCTCCTTCCAAAGCTATTCTAAGTATACTGCTCATTTAAACACCATCTATTGAATCTTTAAAATTTCTCTCGAATAAGAATGCCTTAGCAGGGCATGCATTCTTACATGCACCACAGTAAGTACAGTTCTCTTCGTTAACCACATAATTGCCGTCAATCTCCTCTATTGCATCATAGGAACATATTCCATGACACACTCCACAGTGCATGCACAGTTCCTGCTCGATGAAGTTGAATCCTCCGTCGATTTCATTCTTGTACATAGTGGATTTCGGAATCGCATCAACCGGACAGTGGATTGCACAGTTTTCACATAGTATGCACTTGCTCAAGTCCACTGAGATTGTGCCCCTGTGAAGGGTGATTGCGTCTTCCTGACATTCCTCAACACAGATTCCGCAGGAAATACAATCGTCTGAGACTGTACCATCCCATGTTTGAGTCATCACCTGACGGGCTCCGACCTCGTCACATACCTGGACACACTTGCCGCAGCTTACGCAGAATCCGGACAATGTCGGCAGTTCCTCATCCTCATACTCGTCATAGATGAACATTTCACTGTCAACGCACAATGTCTTGACCGGACAATGGCTCATTGCCAGGTCATGAGTAATGTTTTCAGTGTCGATTGTCGGGTCATACCTTAACCTGCCGTCAACCTTTTTAAGTGAACCGTTCTCGGACAAGTCTGCGCATAATCCGCAGTTGAGACAGGACACGATGCTTCCTGTCGGCTTTTGGCGCAGGTTATTGATTACTATATTTGAATCCTCAACGGAAATCGCATTGTTAGGACATGCCTTCAGACAGTTAAGGCATAATGTGCAAGTGGACTTGTTGACTATTTGAAGCTTGTTCATGGATCCGTTAGGACACACATCCATACATAACCTGCATTCCCTACAAATTCCATCGTCACGGTCAACCTTAACGTTGATTGCTCCTGTAGGACAGTATTCCTCACATCTTCCGCAGAAGATACACTCATCAGTGTCGGTTCCGAAGTATGTTCTTGAAACCTCAGTGACGATATTGTCGTTCTTGTGAGGTACCTTGTCCAATGGCGGATTCAATATATTCAATGACCTGATCAGTGTCAATTGCTTTTCCTTTTCATATTCGAATCCGTCAACACGGCATTCAGGATACTTTTCCGCACAAACGCCGCAGCGTGAACAGATACCATAGACTATGCCGTCCTCGATAGTGATATTGTTGGTCGGACAGTTGTACATGCACATTCCACAGCCGTTGCACTTGGCCCTGTCCACCACATATCCTCCGTAAATGTTCTTGAATATTGCACCGTTCGGACAGTTGTCGTGACATATTCCGCAGGTCAGACAGCTGAACGGTGTTCCGTTAACCAATTTAATGGATTTTGTAGGACATGTTTTAATACACTCACTATCACAATTATTAGTAGATAAAAACATTATAATAACCCCTTATTTACTCCTTGCAAATATTAGTTTGCCTACAAAAATTCCAATTAAAGCAGACAAGAATGCAGTTGACACAGGCAAGTCAGTGTAGAACGGATAATTGCCTGATTGCCATGCCACAATTATTCCTGCTATTAATACGATTACGAATGCTCCAAGAGTGAAGTGTGCATCGCTGACATTAAGCTTGATTTGTGAACCAATCACCAAACCCAGTATCAGACCGAATATTATTGGACCTAAACTTAACATCATTCACTCTCCTCCACAATTTTCTTGAAACCTGCAAATGCAATGACGATTGAGGACAATCCCACGAACACCTTCAAACCGACGAAAATGTTCAGGTAAGGGATTATGCCCGCATTGGTAACGTCAGGATAATGAAGCACGTTTTGAATTGCAGACGGAACAACATTCAAGAGGTCTGTACCTGCATTATAGAGGAAGAATCCTCCAACGAACAGTCCGATCAATCCGAATATTATGAATCCCAATGCACCAACAGATTCCAGAACTTCAATATATAAGTGTGATAACTCCAATGGGGAATTGCCCAGGCCATAAACGAGTATGGACAATATGATTCCGCTTGCTATCATAGCACCGCCTTGGAAACCTCCACCAGGAGTGATGTGTCCTCCAAGAATGGTCATCACGCCTAAACAAATCAGTATGATTGAAATTGGCAAGGATATTAATTTTAAAATCATGCTACCTTGACTCATCTTTTATCCCCCAATAATCCTCTACCAAATACCAACAATACCACCAGACCAGCGGTCAATAGTATTATTGATTCTCCTAATGTATCGTATGCTCTGAAATCGAAAATAACCACTGTCACAAGGTTTGGAGCTATTTGAGTTCCTAAAGCATTATAAATATAACTTACACCAGGATTTATCATTGAACTTAAATGAAATACCGCATCGAATAATGTGACTGAAAATATTCCAGCCATTACCGCTGCAAGCAAATTACGAATTGTAGCTTTAGACAAGGTTACCACCCCAGTATAAAAATGCAATAATGATTGATAATGTTACAACTGCATAGAACAGCATTTTCTCAAGTGAATCCTCCTGTTCAATCTTGAACTTAGGAATAAGCGGAATATTAGTAATAAGCACTATGGCCACAACCAATGTAGCCAATCCTGCCAGCAACACACTAACATGCCTTAACAGTATCACTGCCAGAACCAATGACACTATAAGGAATATTTCTGCAGTTATGCTTCCTGAAACGTCAGCGTTGGTTACAGGACCTGGTGAAAACAATTTCCTGAACTGTTTCACAACATTGAATATCTGGTCATAAAGTTTCATAATATCCCTCCTACGAAGTTAGAAATTCCGCTTGTGACAAGATCCGGATATACACCGAAGAGCACCACAATGATCAATAGTATTGCCATTGTGAAAATCATGGCGCGAGGAACTTCCTTGCCCTCCAGATCCAAATCATTTGGTTTAGGTTTCAGGAACATTGTGTAGAATGTCTTGACGAACACCACGAATGTTGCAATACTTACCATAATCGCCAAAATGGAAATTTCCGGGAATCCACAACTGAGTGAAGCTTGAACAAGCATTAGTTTTGATTGGAAACCGCTTAACGGTGGCACACCTGCCATTGCAAGACCTGCGATTAAAAGCATTATGCTCACTTTCGGATGGTAAGCCAATAATCCTCCAAGCTTTCTGGTGTCCACCTCATTTGTTGCCTCAACTATTGCGCCGAATCCTATGAAGAGCAATGCGGTGATTATAATTTCATTCAATGCCTGGAAGAGTCCTGCTGTTATTGAGAAGTTTGTTCCAAGCCCTATACCTAATCCGATGAAACCCAATTCACCGACCGCTAAAAATCCTATCATTCTTCTGAAGTCTGTTTGAGTGAGTGCGAGTGAAACACCCAGTATCATAGCCAAGATAGAGAAGAACACTATGAGAACTTCAAAGATTGGAAGTGTAGCGTAAATCCTGAACATTATCAGAACGATTGAAATCATTGAGATTACTGTGAATGATTGCAGCAATGCTGCCCCATGAGGTTCCGCCTTTGAGTATATTCCTGATTTGATAGTATGGAACGGTGGTAAACCGGATGCGTATAGCCAACCGAAGAATATTAAACCGAGAGACATCAGGAACACTGGAGAAGTAGCGTCAACCAAACCGTTATGCACTGCAGCTGCAATGTCTGTCACATTCACGCTTCCAGTCAATGCCAAGAGGAATCCAATTCCCAGAAGCATTATTGGAGAGCCGATTGATCCAAGAACCATATATTTCAATGCCATTTCATAACTGTAATCGATTGATGATGCGGCAACTATACCTACCTGTGCAAGCGCCAATATCTCAAAGAAGACGAACATGTGGAATATGTCGTCGGTCAAGAGCATTGCTGTTACGGCTGCTGTTCCCAGGAATAGCAGGAACAGGTATGGTCCTGAAACTTTCCTGTACTTTGTCAAGTAGACGAATACGACCAGGAATGTTAAAAGACCGATCATTGCAATGAATATTTGCTGCAGGAATGTGAACGAATATGTGATTGCCGGGTGATACATTACGCTGGTCACGTTATCGAGCATCGGAGCGTATCCTCCAAAGTAGTGAAGACCATAGTTTGAGGCTATTGGTATTATTGGAAGACAGATTGCTACAACGAATGCGAAAACCTTTGTTGCAGTGTTGAATCTTGAAAATGCACTGATCAACAATGCCGCCATCAATGGTACGATTACCATAAGTGGTATTAGCTCATTCATTGTACTCCTCCTGTTTTGCTGTGTCGGACAGCATCACTTTTGTGGATAATGTGCCGTATCTCCTGTAAAGCACCATCACCAGCGCCAGCATTACCGCAAGGGTACTTGCGCCGATTACGATACTGGTCAGCACTAAACCGAAAGGCAATGGGTATGCAGCGTTTGTCGCAAACCATGAGGTGTCCATTCCAGGCATGAGAATCGGTACGACTCCACCTGCCTTGTAGCCTATTGCAACGATGAATAGGTTTGCTCCTTCCTCGATGAAACTGATACCGATTATCTTCTTGATGATATTGTCAATGAAGATTGCGGAGTACAGTCCTATTACGATTAGTGCAACGGATGTCAACAATATTGCCAATTGTGTCTGTGCCATTTAGCTACCCTCCCTTTGAGTTTTTTTAACAGCTAAAGCAATGAACACTGGCACGATTGCGGCTCCCACGATTGCCTGGGTTAAAGCAACATCCGGTGCCAATAGGATTTGGAAAAGAACTGCAAGTGCTCCTCCTGAAAATCCAGTCAATATTGCTGCTTTGAGCAAGTCTTTTTGAATAAGAGCAAGAATTGCACTTAAAACCGTTATAATGCATAGTATAAATTCCAACATCTTACTCATCCTCATTTATCTCTATTGTAGTTACTGAAAATCTGTCGTCCGTCTTGAGTTTTTCTGAATCTTCACTTTCCAAAGCTTGCATTTTTTCTTTAGGGTGAATGAACGGATGATTTTCATCTACTTCTTCTTCAACAGTCATTAGATCCATGTTATTTTCTCTATCTTCTTTTTTCCAATAAGCATTAGCTATTGCATGTGCAGTGAACGGCGCAAGGATAAAGTATACTCCAGCAAGGAGATATTGGCCAAGGCCTATCATTGCTATTATACATGCGATATCGAACAATCCGACAATGTGGATTCTTGCATATACCTTATTCCGGGTATTTTTGCCTAGGCTGAGTAGCCCGACTGCAGATATTATTGTCAACACTGCCGCTATAATAAGAAGGATTGCCTGGACGTATTCTATCATTCGTCATTCCCTCCTAAAACAACCGCAAAGGCAACAGTACCTACAAAACCAAAGAATATTAAAGCTAATGATATATCCCTATAGAACTGAAGATTATGTAGTTCACCGATAATGAGCAATGCTACTGCAAATGCGTTTACAATGACTGAGCTTCCTAAAAGCCCCATTGAAGTGGATTTGTATGCACTTGCCCTTAGGGTGACTAGCATCATTATTATTAATGCAATAACCAAAAGAATTTTTGCTATAAACAATATATCCATACTATCTCACTCGATTTTTTATGAAAAGGTTGATTATTCCAACATTTTCTTTATGTAAGGTTCAAAAGGAATAATATCCTCTTGTTTTCTTGGAGAAATAGCAGCTACTTTGATAATGTTATTTTCACTGTCCAAATCAACAGACAAGGTTCCTGGAGTTAATGAAATACTGTTCGCTAAAATTGTCTGTGAAACAGGTCTCTCTAAAACTGTTTTAACATCAACAATTACAGGATCAATATTTCTCCCCATAATCTTATTAAACGCAACGTCAATGGTTGATTTAATAATTTCGTAAATAAGGTCTAGGAAATAAATAATTCCCCACCAGATTCTAGTCAAAAACATTAAACAAGCTCCATTTCATTAAGTTATTAAATGTCAAAATTGACATTAGTTAATACTATTATTATTTATCATGATTATTTATTATAAATGTATGCTTTTAAAAAATAATTATTTAAAAATCGAATTAAACTATATAAAAATTTATAAAAAAATCAAAATGAACAAAATTGTTCAGAAAATCTGAAAAACAACAATAAATTAAGTGTTATATGATTTTTTAGAAGTAATCATGCAAATTATGAAATTATATATATTACAATAAACAAATTTAGTTATACCTAAAAAAATGGTGCTTATATGGATTTAGTCGAAAAACTTGAACCGATAATCATATTCACAGCAATAATCATAGGACTGATATTCTCAAACATGCAAACGATTGCCCAGAACACAGGAAACCTCATAAACATATTCCTATGCCTGATGCTCTTTGGACTATTCCTCGAAGTACCGCTAAACGAACTAAAGGACAGTTTCAAAAACACGAAATTCACTGCAACAAGCCTGATAGTCAACTTCATATGGACACCACTATTCGGATATTTCCTCGGCTCACTCTTCCTTAAGGGAAACGTGGACGTCATGATAGGGTTTTTCATGCTGATACTGACACCATGCACAGACTGGTACCTGGTGTTCACCAAGCTCGCAAAAGGAGACCTCACATTAAGCCTATCCATACTTCCAATCAATCTAGTCCTGCAGATTATTCTGCTTCCAATCTATCTGGTGATATTCTTTTCAAGCGCAAACACAATTGACTACGCCCAGCTGGCACACTCCCTTTTAATCGTAATCGTCATACCATTCATAGCAGCGCAAATAGTGAAATTCATCCTAAACAGTGACTTAAAGGAAAAGGCAGACGAAGTGTTTTCAAACCTGCAGATATGCTTCCTGGCGCTTGCAGTGTTCTGCATCTTCGCAAGCCAGGGAGAACTGCTGTTCACAAACCTCGACTCAGTCATCACAATATTCGTGCCGCTAATCATATTCTTCATCGCAAACACCATTATCGACTTATTGCTGAGTGAAAAAATCAATTTCATCTACGAGGAATATGCAAGCCTCACCATGACCACACTTGCGCGAAACTCCCCATTGGCACTGGCAATAGCCATAAACTCCTTCCCAGGACATGAACTGATATCAATAGCACTTGTCATCGGTCCATTGATTGAACTTCCAGTATTGTATGTCGTTTCCAGATTCTGCCTATGGGTGAAGAGTTCAGGACTCTTCTTCACATGCAAATTATTCTAAATCACATACCGCTCGAATAATTTGAATAACATTGGCACATGAATCACCAGTGAAATGCAGCACAACAGCAACACCATGCTCAAGCCGAAATTCCTGTAAACCTTCCTGGAGGATATTGGAGCGAAGATCTTAACCCCTGCCGGCGTGAATGAGTCAAGAATGGTGTGGGAGAACAAACCCAAAAACAGGCTCAAGACTATTTCAACATATGAAATGTTCATTACCGGCAAAACGAATAGGCTAATGAAGAATAATGGAAGAAAAATCATCAATAACTTCTTGTTCAAAAACAAAAAGCTTAAAAGCGCAATCAGAATCGCCATGAGCAGGTAATGGTTATCAATGACTGTTACGGCATCAGCCAGCTGAGAACCCCATATCAATATCAATGAAACCGCAGAGGTCAGTGTCAGCACTCCAAAGATTGAGTGCGTGAAGCTGCGGTGTTCGGAGAAATAAAACGTGACGCCTAAAAAAACAATCATCAAACCAATATAATAAGGCAATTTAAGGATATATAGTGAAATGAACACTATCAATCCCAATATAATCATCTTGTAGACATTTTCCTTTTTGAACTTATGGTCAAAGTCGGGAATATTTGCACCAATGAATGTTAAAGCAATAGTTAGAGGATTGTGAAAAAACATCAAAGCTAAAATGAATGCAAATATCGAATGCCCCTTGTATGAAGACAATTAAATCACCTTAGTTAAAAATAGGACTTGAGTATTTAAAAGATTAATGAGAGAGCGTGTGAGGAGTATTTTTAAATGCCAAAATATTCCAGAAAACTGAGCATCTGCCAGTATGACCTATCAACGCTGCCTTCACCGACAGCAGCAAAAGGAGACAATACCTCACAGGTAACGGCTGGAATCCTTTTTAAATTGCAGACATCCTCAACTGCACCCTTATATGATGATCCCGCATAATCGAATGAGATTACCTCACTTCCCATGCTTTTTGAAATGTAGTTGGCCATTAGATAGCTTTCGGGAGAAGGTGATTTTGAGGAAAACACTGATTCAATCCCCGGATTGGAGTTGTAAGCGGTTGAGTGGAAATCCCCTACAAAATTGATTCCCAAATCATGGGCGCTTTCAACAATCAGGTTGCTGAGGGAGTTCTTGATGTGTGAGGAGCGGTTCAAGTCCATTCCATTGAAGACACGCTCATTGTTCATTGTGGCCTTCGGCGCCGCAAAGGGTATGACATACACGGTAGTGTTCAAGTCCATGAAAAGAAGATCGTTCAATAGCCTAACGTTGGCTATCTGAGGAGGCAGTTCATTGCCGTGAATGCCTGACAACATCAATATCTTATTGTTGCCCTCGCCCAGTTTGAAGATTGGTGTTCCGTGAACACATTTTTCAAGCAAAAATTGAGTGAACCTGTTCAATTCCAATCTTTTAAGAACATGAGTGTTTCTTGAAATGAACCCTCCGGAAAAATCAGAAATGTAGCCCATTTCCAAATTACCGAATCCCTCAATTTTTTCAAAATGCATAATTAAATATACGGTAAAACTCTTATTTAAAAATAAGTATGAAAATGAAGAAATATATCAAGAATCTAATAAGACTAATCAATTATGAAAGGGATGCTGAAATCGACCTGATGACACGTGAAATCAGCACAATGTCTGGACAGAAAAGAGAAGAGCTGGGAAGGGCAATCAACAAGGTCAAAGGCAAAAGCCTGGGCAAGGAACTCGGCCTGCAGATTGTCCAATTCGGCCGTTCGGAAGTCATCGACACTGAAATCAGCGTTGGAGACATGGTCCTTGTGAGCACTGACGATCCGTTGAGAAGCGATTTGACAGGCACTGTCACCGAGAAGGGTGCCAGGTTCATCAAGGTTGCATTTGACAAGCGCGTGCCCAAGTGGGCAATTAAAAAGAAGGTTCGCCTGGACTTGTATGCCAATGACATTACCTTCAGACGCATGGAGGATAATCTGAACCATTTAAGCTTAAAGGGCAAGAATGCACTTGAGTATATCCTGAGCGAGCGTGACCCTAAGCAGAACCGCAAGACACCCTACATCAACTATATTGACGATTCCCTGAACGAGTCCCAGAAAAGGGCGATTGAGAACGCATTGTCATGTGAGAACTTCTTTTTGATTCATGGCCCGTTCGGAACAGGCAAAACCCGAACACTGGTTGAGCTGATATCCCAGGAGACAAGGCAGGACCATAAGGTGCTGGCCACGGCCGAAAGCAATGCCGCTGTGGACAATATCCTTGAGAGGCTGATGGACAACAAGAAGCTGAAACTGACAAGACTGGGACATCCCCAAAGGGTTTCAAAGCACAATATCACCCAAACATTGGCATACAAGGTTGAGAATCATAAGCTCAACAAGAAAATCAAGAAGATCCACAAGCAAATCAATAATCTCATTGAGAAAAGAAAAGTTCACACCAAGCCGACCCCACAGTACCGTCGTGGAATGGGGGATTATGACATCCTGCATTTCGCTTCAAAGGGCAAGGGTTCACGCGGCGTGAATGCAGATAAGATGAAGTCAATGGCGAAATGGATTGAAATCAATCAGGAGATAGATGAGGCTCATGATGAAATCAAGCGCATTGAAAACCGCATGATTAAAAGCATCATTGAGGAAAGCGACGTTATTCTTGCCACCAACTCCTCAGCCGCATTGGAATCCATTGCCCGTGTGAAGTTTGATGTGGCGATTATTGATGAGGCATCACAGGCCACCATCCCAAGCGTCCTGATTCCTATCGCAAAGGCCCACAGGTTCATTCTTGCGGGAGACCATAAGCAGCTGCCCCCTACAATCATCAGTGAGCGTGCAGGGGATTTGGAGAAGACCCTGTTTGAGGAGCTGATTAGAATGTATCCTCACAAGTCACAGTTGCTGAATGTCCAGTATCGTATGAACAGCCTGCTCATGAGGTTTCCGAACCGTGAGTTTTACGACAACGGCTTGAAAAGCGATTCCAGTGTTGATGAGATAACCATCAATGACATTCTCGATTCAAGTCATGACGAGGAGGCTTTGCTCTTCATTGACACTTCCGATGTTGAGGGTAATCACGAGATGCATTTGAAGGATTCAAAATCAATCGTCAATGAACTGGAGGCTGATGTTAGCGTCAGCATTGCCCGTGATTACCTGAATGCGGGCGTAAGCGAGGATGATATCGGAATCATAAGTCCTTATGCTGATCAGGTGAAGCTCATACAGGAGAGCACTCCGGTTGAGGTGAAGACTGTTGACGGTTTTCAGGGAAGGGAAAAGGAAATCATCATAATTTCCACTGTCCGGAGCAATGAGCATGGGAACATTGGTTTTTTAAAGGATTTGAGACGTTTGAATGTTGCCATTACCCGTGCCAAGAGGAAATTGATCATCATTGGAAATAAGGACACGTTAATGAGCAATCCCACTTATGCGAGGTTGGTGAGGTTTGTTGAGGATGAAAACCTGATGGTTAAAATTTAGGTATACCTAAACTTTTATATACTATGACGACAAACATTATAATTGAGAGATGAAAAGTATTGAAAAATACTTTGCACTCATAAAACTCTTAATTAGGGTTTCGATTTTTAGAAATCCAATAAATATGTCAACCTCAATTAGCCCTCAATTAAGAGTTCTTCTTCTGCCCACAATTTATAAAATAACTAATTCTGCAAAATTACCCAATAATATATATAATATCATATGCATAAATTAAACTATTATAAAATAAAAATTTACTAATTATTTTAAGTTCATATGGTGATTAAATGACAGAAAAAGTACTTTTAGCATTCAGTGGAGGACTAGACACCTCCGTTTGTGTTAAACTATTAGAAGAAAAATACAATGTAGAAGTTATTACCGCATGCGTAGATGTGGGACAAGGCGAAGAGGAAATGGAAAAAGCAAAAAACAGTGCAGCTAACATTGGAGGATTAAAACACTACAATATAGATGCAAAAGAAGAGTTTGCAAACGAATACATCTCACGCGGAATCAAAGCAAATGCAGAATACGAAGGATACCCATTAAGCACTGCTTTTGCAAGACCATTAATTGCCCTAAAACTTATCGAAGTAGCTGAAAAAGAAGGGGCAACTGCAATTGCACACGGCTGTACCGGAAAAGGAAACGACCAATTCAGATTCGAGGCAGTAATTCGCGCAATGTCCGATTTGGACATCATTGCACCAATCAGAGAAATGAACCTGACAAGAACTGAAGAAAGGGAATATGCAGAATCCAAAGGAATCAAGCTAAATTACGATAAAATTTACAGTATCGATGAAAACCTCTGGGGAAGAGCAATTGAAGGGGATGTCCTAGAAGACCCTGCAAACGAACCACCGGAAGACATCTACGAATGGACCGCCTCCTGGGAAGATGCCAAAGACGAACCTGAAAAAGTCTCCATCGAATTCGAGGAAGGTATTCCAGTAGCAATCAACGGTGAAATGATGCCATTAATCGACATCATCCAAAAGGCAAATGAAATTGCAGGAGCTCACGGTATCGGCAGAGTCGACACCATTGAAAACAGAATGATAGGAATTAAGAGTAGGGAAATCTACGAAACTCCAGGAGCTAAATTATTGATTGCAGCTCACGAAGCTCTTGAAGAATTGGTTTTAACAACTGACGAGTTAAGATTTGCAGAATACATGTCAACACTCTATGCCGATTTGGTCTACAGAGCACTCTGGCAAGAACCATTAAGAGAAGATCTTGACCAAGCAATCGACAACATGCAGGAAAGAGTAAGCGGAGAAGTCGTAATGAAACTCTTTAAAGGTTCCATCCAACCGATCATCAGAAAATCTCCATTCAGCTTACACAGCATCGAGCAAATTACCTTTGAAGACAAGGACACCGATCAAAGAGAAGTTGAAGGAATGATCAAGCACCACGGTCTTCAAGCTGCAAACTATCAAAAATTAAACAGATAGCTTTTTAAGCTATCACTTTACTTATTTTTTTATCGCTTCCGAGAAATACTCATTGAAGAAGCTCCTGTTGAAATCAAACAATCGCATGAAATCAGAATCAATAATGTACATCACGCACCAGTCATCCTTGTCACGTATTCCACGACCATACGCCTGCATCAATGACATCACCGCCTGATAATAATACCATTTCGGGTCCAAATCCTTACGATACTTGACCTGCTCGTTCAATTGAGGATAAGGTATTTTAAATATAATCTGGAACCTGCACAAATCATCCTTGAAATCAACTCCATCCTTCAGGGAAGCGCCTATGAGAATTATGCTTTCATCGCTTTCGCTGAACTGCTTTAAAACCTCATTCCTATCGCTACCTCCAACGAACATGAAATTATACTCTTTCAGATTTTCCATTATCCAATGGGCCTGCTCATTGCTTGAAGTGTGAACAACACCTTTTTGGCCAGGATGCTTATCGAGCAGTTCCCTGACCTTCAAAAGCGCCTTATCATTCCTCCATCTTGGAATGTTTCTTCTCTTGCCGCTCATGCTTCCCACAAAATCAGTGTAGATTGGCCTGTTTTTAACGTCGAATGGGCTTTTCTGGTAGATATAGTATGTCTCATCCGGATTGATGTTGTTCCACTCGCAGAACTTGTCCTTGCTTCCAAGAGTTCCAGTTAAAAAGATACGAACATTTCCCAGTTTCAAAAGCTCATTTGTCTCATCCACTACGGAGTATGGCTTGAATTCGGTTGAAATATCCATCCTGTTGCTTCTAATCATGTCAAGGTCAGGCAAATCAATAATCAAGTCCTTAGCCTCCAATCCCAACTTGATGGAATTGAAAACTTTGGCATCAGCTTCCAGTTGCTGCTTTTCAACATAGTTGAAGTTGGAGAACCTTTCAGGGTCGCTTTCAAACTCATCCAATGTGACCTGCACATCATTCTTATGCTCGCCTTCTATCTCCTTGATGTTGTCGCTGCAATGCCCGACAAGATCCTCGCACAATTCCATCCAGTAATCGGGACGCCTTTTGAGATAATTGACTGATTTAGACCTGTTCATCAATGGTTCAAAGATATCGATTCCAAATGTTGTTGCGATATACTCCCGGTTGAGCTCATTAGATGATAATGCCAGCATTTTACGCTCAAGATTGTGAGCCTCATCCAATATCAACAGTTCACGAGAATTCAATGTAGGGTTTGCAACGCCAGCATAGTAGAAATAATCATAATTTGTTATTACGTTTTCAGCTTCCTTTGCAAGGTTCAGCGCTGTCAGATAATCACAGTCCTTGCATTTTGACAGATTATACTCCGATTTTATGCAGAAATCACATGTTCCCTTGTAATTGCACTTATAGTTTCCCCTGCCTTTTATTTCAACAAGCATTGCTCCGAAATCATCAAGGTACTGTTCCTGAAGCTGTTTGGTCATTGTTAGAATATATGAATCCTCATACATGTTGGCAATGGTTGTGGCGATTGCAGACTTGCCTATTCCGGTTCCTGCTTCAAGGATGATATTTTTTGACCCTTCCTGTATTGCATTGTTTATCTTGTTTATCAATACGATTTGGCTATTGCGGGGATGGTATTTAGGCAGTGACCAGTGAATCATCCAGTCCAAATTTGAATAATTATTTTCCATGAAAAAAATACCTCTTCAAATTATAATCAATATTAAAAAAATAAAAGAAAAGGATTAAAAATAATCCCAAATCATAATTTTACTCCAAAGTATTTAAAAATAAAATCAGAACTAACACCGTCTGCTTTCATTTTTAAAGCTATATCCATTATAGCATTATTTGTAGCTCTTTCAACTAATCTTTTTTCATAGTTGTCAAGGTAAGTGCTACGCATTTTTATCACTCCAAGAAGTTTTTCTTGTTCATCACCTGTAAAGATTGCCCTTACAGATAATATCTGAACGAGTTTTATATGGTATTTCAACTCTTCAGATATTTGAATTCGGTTAACAAAATGGCACATGTTCCTCAACACTTCCTCACGACTTCCAACATTGTTGAAAAACGGCATCAATGCTATGTGACATGCATCCATTTTATCCAATTCCAGTTGTTTATCTAATTTCTTTTTGATAGTATTTAAAACTTCTTCACCATCAACATCACTTAGGAAAGTGACCTCTGGATTGGTGTAGACTCCTGGAAAGAGTTCGACTTTTGGAATTGGTGTTCTTGTTGCATCTAATGATACAATATGATGTCTGAGGAAACATCAACTTCCACCCAAATCAATGGCATATTTGGTAGTTTCTAAGCACTGTGGCCTCACTGAGAGGCCTTGAATGAAATTCATACTCGATGCAATACCCATATGGTGTTTTTATGGGCAAATCTAGAATTTCTCTTTTTAGGCGTGAAGACAACACGTCCTGATGGAGCACTTCAACAATGCCCAGTTTTTCACCAGTTATTGTCATGAGTGCGTTGCCGAATGCCCTTGCCGATAGCTTAAGGATGGAATCATATTCCTGATTTTTGGCAGGAATATCAACCACCTCCATGATTAGTATCAATAGATATCGTCGACGATCATATTGACCATATCACTATATGTTTTCATTTAATATAAAGAATATAGTTCTTTTTCAAGTAAATTTAATGATTTTAAAGCAATATTTTAATCAACAGACAATTTTACAATGAGAAAGCAATTTTTCACGGTGGGAACAATTTTAATAGTGCCTGCCAATATAATTAATATCATGTCTAAGATTAATGAACTGCAAGAAATAATTGACTCATCAGACAATATCGTGTTTTTTGGCGGCGCAGGAGTCTCAACCGAAAGTGGAATACCGGATTTCAGGTCTGAAAGCGGAATCTTCAAGAGTCTTGAAAAATATGGTGACACACCGGAGAATCTGATATCCCATAGCTATTACCTTGACCATACTGAGGAATTCTTCGATTATTACAGGGACACTCTTGTATTTGCTGATGCCGAACCAAATCCTGCCCATTTGAAACTGGCCGAACTGGAAAAGGCAGGCAAGCTGAAAGCCGTGATTACTCAAAACATTGACGGTTTGCATCAAAAGGCCGGAAGCAATGAGGTTTTGGAGCTTCATGGAAGCATTCACAGGAACTATTGTCAGATATGCAACAAATCCTATGGATTGGATCATATCCTGGAAAGTGATGGGATTCCAAGGTGCGATTGCGGAGGCATCGTCAAGCCGGATGTCGTTTTATACGAGGAGCCATTGAACAATGCGGTTTTAAGCTTCGCTATCGACTACATCTCACAGGCTGACACCCTGATTATCGGTGGAACTTCCCTTGTTGTTTATCCCGCTGCAGGATTGGTGAACTATTTCAACGGTGACAATTTAGTGTTGGTTAACAAGAGCGAGACACCATATGATGATGTGGCCAGCCTAGTCATCAATGAGGCCATCGGCAAGACCTTTTCCCAAATCAAAATCTAGGGGTTCGGGAATCAGTTCTATACCGGTTAGCTGATTGTCGCATCTGTAAACCAGTATCTCAACACCTGCATCATATGCATCGTTTAGAGTTTGGCTGAATTTAGGGTCGTTTTGCCAGTTCGGACGGAAGAATTGCCCTATCGGATGCTGTATCAGGAAGAACACGCAGCATCTTATTCCTTGTTTTTTCAGTTTGATCAGTTCATTCAAGTGTTTGGCGCCTCTTTCGGTTGGGGCATCGGGAAATCTAGCCTCACTTCCAACCACCAGTGTCACTCCCTTGACTTCCACATAACATTCCTCGTTTTCATTGGCCAAGTATATATCTATCCTTGAGTTGTCGATTGTCTTTTCCCTTTGATGAATATCATAGCCTGAAAGCTCTTTTATCTTGCCGTCAATGATTGCATCATATACAATGCTATTGGCTTGCTGCGAGTATAGTGACACTAGCGCTCCACGGTTCTCGACAAGGTGAAGTGAAAATTTAGTTTTGCGCTTGGGATTATCAGATGGCTTCAGCCAAACCACCGCATCATCAACCAGAAGCTCCCTGCACCTGCCAGTGTTCGGCACGTGAGCTATCTCCATCTCACCGTCAACCTCAACCTCTGCTATGAACCTGTTTGGCCTTGCCTTGAAAATCCCCTTAACATAATCCATCTTTAATCACATTTCCGATGTATGATACCAAATCAGTTGCCGAAAAACCGTTGCCCTTAGCCCCATATGCCTCATCCCCTGCAAGGCCGTTGACGAATGCGCCAAGGCAGGCTGAGTCAAATGCATCCAAGTCCTGAGTGAGCAGTCCCGCACATATTCCTGCCAGTGCGTCACCGGTTCCTCCCACAGTCATTCCGGGATTGCCTGACTTGTTGATTCTGAATTTGGTTCCTGACAGGACCAAGTCATATTGCCCCTTGACAATGACTGTTGCCTTGATTTGACGGGTGATTTTCTGGAACATTGTGATGTTTTCATCGACTTTGGCAAAATCATATGAATCGATGTCGAGCCTCAAATCGTCATTGACGTTGAAGAATGACTTGAACTCGAAGATGTGAGGAGTCAATATCACATCTCTCCTGTTTTTAATCAATGACATTTCAACCTGCTTTAGACTGTCCGCATCCAACACCAATGGCTTTTTGATTTTAGCCGCCAGCACATTGAAGAGCTTTGAAGTGTCATCATCAATTCCTGCTCCCGGACCAATCAATACCGCATCCACCTTGTCTGCCAAGTCAAGAATCTCCTGTGAATGGCTTAGGGACAGCTTATCTCCCGGAAGGGATTTCACTATCAAGTCCGGAGAGGTTGATTTTATTGCCTCGGCGGATTTTTCAGGAGATGCAACATACACCAAATCGCATCCGGCACCGATTGCAGCCATCCCCGCAATTGCAGGTGCGCCGGAATAGTCAGCACTTCCCCCGACAATCAACAGCCTGCCATTGTTTCCCTTATGGGATGAGGTTTCACGGTTTTTCATTCTTAAAAAATCACCATAGTTAACGTAATACTCCGCCTCGAATGGAATGCCTATGTCCGCTGTAACCAATCCCCCGACCAGTTCCTCTTCAGCCTGACGGACTCCAGTCTTGATTTTATGAAAGCTGATGGTGTAGTCCGGAACCACTGCAAGGTCATACACCTCACCGGTCAATGGATCCATTCCTGAGGGCACGTCAACGCTTATCTTGACGCCATTTGACTCGTTGATTATCTCGATTGCCCGTTTAATGTTGGCCTGGAGTTTTCCCCTGATTCCGGTTCCCAAAAGACCGTCGACAATGACGAACTCGGAGTCCATGCTTTTGGCAACCTCAGTGTTTTCAATGTCGGCAAGCGTTTTCAGGTCATATATGTTCAGGCAGGAGAGGCGTGGCTTCATATTCTTCAGGATTTCGAAATTGGTCCTAGCATCTTTAGAATGGATATTATCCTTAAGCATGTAAATGTCCACATCATATCCACGGTTCAGCAGGTATCTTGCCGCCACAAAACCGTCACCGCCGTTTCCACCGGAACCTGTGAAAATCACCACCTTAACGGGTTTTGAGAAAGTGTAGACTGCAATCTTTCCAACTTCCTCAGCCAATGATTTTCCGGCAGATTCCATCAAGCACAGTCTTGACAGACCCAAATATTCACAATTATAATCAGTAACCATCATGTCAATTGGTTTCAAAAGTATCACCTTATAAGTTAAAATATAAGTAGCCAGTATAAATATAATTATCTTAACTTTAGGAAAAATCTTATGCGAAAAATAACGTTCAGAATCTTAACAACATTGCCTGCAAAATACATAAGCAGCGGTTTGATATTGATAATAGGCCTTTTCATTTACGGAATCATAGGCTCCATTTTAATAATGCACCTGAACCTGGTTGATTCCATCTACTACTCAGTCATCACCATGGCCACAGTAGGATACGGTGACTACATACCAACCACAGGAGTCCAAAAGATATTCGCAACAACCCTGGCCCTCGGGGGCGTTGCACTGCTTGCTTATGTGTTCAACATTATTTTAACAAATGTCCAGGAGAAAATGACCGAATATTCAAAAGGAGCGAGGAAATTGAAGGCTATTAAAGTGATGGAAGATTATTATATCATTTGCGGTTTCGGAAGAGTAGGGAAAGTGGTTTTTGATGAGCTGACCCAAAGAAACCAGAACGTGATTGTGATCGACAAGGATAAGGATACTTGCGAATCAATTGAAGAAGGCGACAATGTAGTGGTGATCAATGATGATGCAATTGAGGATGATTTGGTTGCCAAATTAGCCGGCGAAAAATGCAGAAGTGTCATCATCTGTACTGGAGATGACGTCAACAACCTGTTCATTGTAATGACAATACGAGAGACAAATCCCGACGCATGGATCGTGACAAGAGCCAGCAAGCTTGAAAACATCAAAAGGCTTAGAAAGGCTGGTGCCGACAAGATTGTATCTCCCGAAATTATTGGAGGAGAAGGCCTTTATTATGAATCTGCAAGACCTCACCTTTTAAAAATTACTGTAAAGCATAGTGCAGATGAAATATTTGACGAATTTAAAATTATTGCAAAATACGGTTGTACACTGGAAAACATCGAGTACCATATTCCAGGAATTGAGACACCGCTTACCCGCCAAATAAAGACAATGAACATATCCGACGGACAGAAATACGTCAATTACTTAAACACACATGATGATCAACGCCAAGCCTTGGAAAACCTTTATAAAAATGTCAATAATATCCACTCCCATTTAATTTCAGGACCCGACAAAACCTCCTTTGACAGAGTATTAGAAGATTTGGAAAAAATAGAAGAAATTATAGGCATCAATTTAACTAATAAAGAAATAGCTGAAATTACACAAAAAGAAATAAAGTAAGTGCAATTTAATTCAATTGCACTTTATATGTTTAACCTTGTAAATACCAAACTTGAACTTTAAAAGGAGTATAACCTTTTATTGAATTGAGTTTGATTGAATAATCTTTTTTAACTATTTTTATAGTTATTAGATTATTGTTTTTATTGTTTTTAAAGAAGATTTTAGCCTTAATGAGAAAATGACTATGGGCTTTCACATCATTTCCATAATCATCTGTCCTCAAACTTGAAATCTTAATTTTAGTTTTGCTTCCACTAGATTTTACAAAGGAAGCTCTAATAAAATCATCATTCTTAAATTCTAAGGATTCATCATTTTCAAGATACTTAAACTTTTTTAATTTACCTATAAAAATCTTGCTTTTATGATAAATATCATAGTTTTTATCCTTAGATGAAACACTGATTTTATGATAACCCAATTTCAAATTTTTAGTATTAAATTTTATAAAACCTTTTTTATCAGTTTTTAAAATATAATTCTTATATTTGCCCCCATTTTCAACTTTAAAATTGACCTTCACATTCTTGACGGGTTTTCCCTTTAATAAAATTTGAAGTTTATATGTTGATTTGTATTGAACAAGTTTGGATTTTTCTTTAACATCTGTTCTCATCGGAGATTCCAAATACCAAATTTTAGCTTTAACAGGAGAATACCCTTTTATTGGTTTAACATAATTATTAGAAGTTTTTGTAATAATTTTACCATTTTTATTATTTTTAAAGTAAAACTTTACTTTATATATGTCAATTATATGTTTATTGTCCTCATCACCTACGACATGAAAACCCTTATGAAACATTCCGTCATATTTTTTGACATAAAATGTAGACAATCTGTCCCCATTTTTTAATTTAATATTGGAATTAACCTTAACAGTTACAGGTTTTTTCAATTTGCCAACAGCAACCCCAGAAAATCCTTCAACCAGATATTTTGGATCTTTTGATGTGATATCAAAAGAATTATACCCCATCTTTAAATTCTTAATATTGAACTTGGCAATTCCATTATTGTTTGTTTTTAAAGTGTAAGTTTTGTATTTATGGAAATTGTTCCTAATTTCAAGGGATATTTTAAGATTTTTAATCGGTTTATTGGTTTTTTTATTAGTGATTTTGATTTTAAATATTTTACTTTTCTTATATATATTAGAATCAATATCATAAGTTTTTACTTTAGTTTTAATGATTTTTGATTCAGAAGATGGTCCACTACTTTGTGGGGATGATTTTGAATCATCAGCATTAGTTTGAGCCTTTTGCAAAATGTTCTCCTGAGTGTTTTGAGCTTCTAAAATTTCATCAAAACCATTTTCATAGGACAAAGCATCTTGACTTTTAAGGCTATCATCTATTGAAACAACACCCGTTAGATTTTCTGTAGCCGAAACGACACCAATAGTCAAAATTAAAATTAAAAAAGCAAATAATATCTTTTTAAACATTTACACCACCCATAATATGCTTTTAATGAACTGTATAAAATAAATAGTACAATTATTTAATCATAATTGTACTTTTAGCTGAAACCAAATATTTAATATTGTCTGTATAGATTACCACTTTATAACTTCCAGTATTTAATGATTTAGGATTGAAATGCGCAATACCCTTGGAATTTGTTTTTACAGTGAAAACTTTTTTGCCAATTTTTAATTTGAGCACAAGAGCTTTAACAGGTTTTTTAGTTTTCTTATCCTTAACAGTAATGTCAAATGTTTTTGATTCATTAATGTTTTTAGTTAATTTTGGAGCCTTGACAGTGGTTTGCGATTTAATCAACTTGTCAATATTTCCCATTTTGACTGTTCCGAGGAATTTTGAGGAAGGAGTTTTTGGCAAACTGTTTTTGGATATGAATTTGCCTCTGAATCTGACATCATCCTTTAAATGTCCAGTACCTCTTCCAGCCAAACGCCCGTTGTCATTTGCAGCATAAACTTTTACTGTTGAAGTTGTCTTACCCTCATCAGTTGTAGCTTTCCAATGGAATGCTGTTGCATCTCTTCTGTTGACGCCGAAGGAATCAGATGCTGCAATTTTGATTGCCGCTTTTACAGGATTTTTACTGAAATGATCATATGTGCCCTGATGGAATAATGATCTTGCATTAGGGGCTTTAAAATATTCACCCGGTTTTAATTTACCATATTTTATTCCACTACCCCACACAACAGCATATTTGCCATTTGGAGCCTTGATTGAAAAGTGACCTATTCTTAATTGTCTTTCATAACCTTGAATCTTTTTTAAATATGCCTTTTTGATTTTGCCGGATTTAGCCATTTTACCTGCCAACCTTTCAATAGCATGATTTATGGTCGGATTATCCCAACCTCCAGTTCCGGCCATCCATCCGTCAGAAGTTGTCAAGGAATGGAAGAAATAGCTGTTTTTCTTATATTGCTTTACAGCCCATTTGCCATTCAACTTATACTTGACAATATGCAATGTTTTTGCATTGGTTGCATCCCTTCTGAATCCTGCAACTGCTTCAGTATTGCTTACCTGAACATATAAAGATGTACAACCCATTTCTGCAGTTTCCTTAATAGTCAAAGTAGCCTTGGCTTTTTTAGCTTTTAAATACTTGCTCTTTTTAATGGAAGTGATAACCTTATATTTTCCAACCTTAAGATTCTTTTTTAACTTTGCAACACCATTAACGTCAGTAGTTGCCCAATAGGTTTTGTATTTGTTGTTTTTAAAAACTTTAAATGCCACTTTAACGCCTTGAACCGGATTTTTAGTAATTTTATTTATGATTTTTGCTTTAAAATAGAATCCAGATTCAAAATAGGTTTTAAAGTCTTTAGTGGTGACTTTCAAGGAAGCCTTATTTACCTTAACGATTGTGTTTATGCTGCTTGCAGTGTAGTTTTCATCACCTGCAAACTTAACTGAAGCAGTATATGTTCCAGGTTTTAAGTTAAGTTTCAAAACAACCTTACCTGAATTATCAGTAATTTTATCATAGACCTTGTTATTTATTGAAATGGAAACCTTTTTGCCGGAAATTGGCTGATTATTGGTATCTTTCAGATAACCTACCAATTCAGATTTCTCCTTATAATAAGTTGTTACATCCTTAGCTTCCATTTTTGTATTCACTTGACTTGGAGCATCTTCACTAATCTGTGAAGATTCATTTGCATTACTTTCAATTTCAGAGGATATTGGAGTTTCAATGCTTTGAGCAGATGCATCATCTAAAGAGACTTCATCAGTCAAATTGTCTGATGCAGAAACCATTCCAATAGTTAGAAAAATTAAAAGCAACATTGAAATAAAAAAACTTTTCTTATTAAACATGATTAAACCATTAATTTAATTTTACTATTTTATTGTTATTTTACTTTTTGCTGAAATTTTATAATTATTATTTCCAGAAGAAATTATCACCTTGTGGTTTCCTTTAGATAATTTTTTGGTATTTAACTTAGCAACACCTTTTTTGTTTGTTTTAATTTTATATATTTTTGATTTTTTGCCTGTAAATACTTTAACCTTAACTTTAACATTTTTTAAAGGTTTATTATATGCTTTAACAGTTAGCTTAAAGTATTTGGATTTTTTATACTTATTGGTGACTTTAGGTGCTTTGACTTTGGTTGGTGCCTTATTGATTTTGATTGAAGCAGATTTTTCAGACAAACTCATAACTGCAGATATTTCATCAGAAGATATTGTAATTTTATAGTTGCCAACATCTAAGTCAGATACTTTAACATTAGCAACTCCTTTTAAATCCGTGCCAATACGATAATTTTTCAAATACCATCCATTCTTGAATACTGTTACATACAAATCAACATTTCCAGCAGGAGAATTATCCTTATTAAGTAATTTTAAGGAACATATTTTACCTGATTTATATGTTGTGGAAAAACCGTTCAATATCAATTTTGCAGATAATTTTTCAATATTCAAATCATTACTTGAAACGACAAGTTTACTATTTCCGGAATCTGCAATGAACTGAATGTCCCACACACCCACATCCACTAAAGTATTGTGGGATGCAAATGCGAATTTGGCTATTCCATTCGAATCGGTGACCACATCAAATGTTAATTTATCCAATGAATCAACATTAAATGCATTTACATGAATTTTTTTGTTTGAAAAAATTTTATTATCTTTTGTGAATTTTACTTGGACAATATCCCCATAAAATGAAGGATTTTTTAAAAATTCAAGTTTTAAGTTTTCATTAATTATTTCGCTTGATTTAACAATATTATTATCCATTCTTATTTTCGGAGAAACATAACCTATGCCTGCAATTTCATCCTTTGCATTATTATTTACAAAAATGTTATTAAAAAGATTGCCCCCCATTACAGGATAAATAAACTGAAGAGCCCTCATTAGCCTTGTTAAGACCAAATGTGGAATCTGAAATATTGATTATTGCATTATTTGAGTAAAATGAAATCGCACCTGCGTCATGATTAACCTTATTATTTTCAAATTTGCATGAATCTACAATACAACACCCATCATAAATTTTAAAATATAAAGCCCCACCTCCATATTCGTCAAAATTATTTGAAAATCTTGAATTTTTTATTGAAATGAAATAAGATAGGTATGCTGTTGGGTCCATATTAATAGCACTATTCTTATTATTGGTGAAATTTGAATTTGTAATGGTCATTTTTTTAAATTCGTTTGAAATTCCCCCACATTACTATTAAGCATAACCATGAATAGGACCATAAAATTTTATAATCCACAATATCAAAAATCTTGACATTCCTTGAACATAATGCTTAATAATAATATTGTTAGTTATTAACTTTGAATAATCTTTTTGAATATCTAATTCAGAACCATCCTTCTCCATGCAATATTTACCCCAAGTAAAATTAATTAGACTTTTCTAAATACAAATTGAATACTATGTAGAAATATATTACAAAAATTATATAAAGGAATATTATTAAATTCAGTATAAATAGAAAAAATACTTCAATATGACATTTAAATATTAAAAAAAAGAGTTTTAGATACTATAATTGAAAAATAAATTGAATATTTAAGAATTTAGATGATTTAAAATAAGAAAAATTAAAAAAGTAGAGAAAAGTTAATTTCTCTAGAATAAGTCTTGTAAGTGGATTTGGTAAGGTCCTAAGTTTCCACCGTAGTTACCAGCACCGATTTCGATAACACCCGGAACTTGACAAGCAGCTTCGATACCTGCTTTCATAGCAGCCTTGACTGATTCTTCGTCAACACCGTCAATAACGATTTCCATGTTTCCGAATACGTTTTCTGGTAATTCAGTTTCTACTTGGTCTTTTAATGTTACACATTCTTTTTCGTTGGTGGATGCGCTCATGAATGAGTATTTGGATCCTGTTTTGGAACCGGAAGCAACCATACCACCTGAGAAAGGAGTGATTACACCAGCAACAGCGTGAATAGCATCAACAGCAGCTTCAGCTGCAACGATGGAAGCCATTTGACTGTCAGCCATGATGAAGAAGTTTCCACCTGCTACTCCGTCTTTCCAGCCCATTTCATCTTCCACTAAGAATTCACCGGACATGATTGGGATTACGTGCATTTTTTTACCGTTAACGTCTTTTTCGGTTTCGTATCCGTCACCGAAGAATTTGAGTTGTTTTCCGGTTGGGAATGCTTCTTCGCTTTCTAAAGCATTGAATGCTGCTGCGGTAGGAGCGGTTAAAACACATTGTCCGATTCTGTCCATGATTTGTCCGCCTAATGCTTTTTTGGACATGTGGCAAATCATGATTGCGTAACCTGGTCTTCCATCTGGAGATTCAGTTGGAGGAACGTATTGGTCAATACCTGCTTCTGCAGGGCATCCGATAACTGAAGTAGCGAATCCGGTAGCTTCAGTAGCAGCGATTTTAGCTAAATGTTTGGTAGCTGCAGTGATAATAATTCTAGATACTTTAATTCCAAAACCTTCAGCAAAGGTATCTTGTATTTCTACGCCATTAATTTCCATATTTTCACCAAAATTTTTTAAGATAAATTTATTTGTGATAATAATATTTATGAGAATATATTAAAATAAAGTTTTCTATTTTATTTGAAAAAAAATATTAATATAAACCTATTTAACCCCAATCAAATCATTGACAATAGGTATTTTAGATAAAACATAGATTATTAACCATGAAAATATAAATCCCACTGCAAACAATACTAAAAAATCGAAAATATAATTTGATGAGAGGTGAAAAATCTTGCGGGTCACCATCATCATCTGACCATGAATGAGATACATCCCATAGCTGCACAATGCAACGGATGAAATTGCCTTCCTCACGGGTGTCGCAACATGATTGATTGATTCGGTGTTTTTAAATAAGCAGAAGACTCCTATGGCCACCAGGGTTACCGGCAGGGAGTATCTTTCAAAAATGAACAATAAATCCACATGAACCAAAGTGTAAGCGTAAATGAGCATCATTATTGATGGAATGATTATTAAACTCCAGATAATTATCGGATTGGTGAAAAGTCTTCTTGGAGTGTATCTCATGTAGTATCCCAAAACTGCAAAACCCACCGGACTGACCACAAAGGAAATGGCAGGAGGAATCGGAAGCATCAAAGTGTAAACAAGAATATTATAAACAACCCACACAATCAGGAAATACTCTATTTTACTTAAATCCGCATTAATAATCCATTTATTTAAGAATGGCATTAGAATATAGACTGCAAGCATCATCCAGACAAACCAGTAAACAACTGACCCTGGAGCCCTGCACAATAACATGTCTTTGAACAACTGCAAAAAGCCCATTGGTCCGAACTGGCCGACGATGCCAACGCCCGGAAGGAAATAAGAAACCGCAAAAAGCATGACTGTGAAAACCAATGACCAGAAAAGGAATGGCTTGACAAGGCGGGGAATGCGCTTGATGTAAAACTCCTTGACTGATTCGGAACGGCCAAGCAGCAACGCGCCGGACAGCATCAAAAACAAGTCGACGCCTATCCTTAAAAAATTGGTCACGAAGGTTTGATGAACGCCCTGCAGGGTGTAAATATTGTGAATCGTATAATGGACTAATTCTGCTATATGACCATTGACGTGCAATAATATGACTATAAGAATAGCCAATGCACGCAGGGCATCAAAATAAAAAATACGTTCAGACCTATTGACCATTAAAATCTACCCATCATCAAGTTCATCACTCAAATCCCCTTCAATCTCATCAGGTGACGAGGAGGATATCTTGTCTAAAATGGATGATCCGTATTTTGGCAGAATCACAAGACCGATTATTGTAGCCATCCAGAATGAAATCAGCCTTTCGATTACTGTGGCCGCCGCACTGACAGATGAGGATATTCCGGCTGAGGAGTAGAATAGTATCATCAATCCGTCTACCGCACCAAGGCCTCCCGGAAGCAATGGTATCATTCCAACCAGTGATGCGACTATAAACACTTCACCAATGACTATCGGACTGACATTGGCTCCGAATGCCAGGAAGACAAGATAAACCCGTATAATCTCAAGAACCCAGATGAAGAATGATAAGGAAACTGTAATGACCAATCCCCTCTTGTTTGAAATCAGTGTTTTCATGGTATTCTGGAAACCGAAAATGGCTTCATGAATGTTATTTTCCAATTCCTCGGAATTTTTCTTGTAGAACCTTCTGACAAGACCAATAATCCAACCTTCAACCCTTGTGCCGAATCCCGGATTGACGCACATGTAGATGAGGACCGCTAAAATAATGATGATTGCAATAACCGCCACAATCATTACGGCAAGCAGCCAAGTAGGCATCTTGAAGTATAATGTCATTGCAAGAATAGTGACGGCCGCCAGAACAACAAAAGGAAAAGTGTCCAATGCCCTGTCAGCCACAACTGTAGCCAAAGTCTCTTCGAATTGATAATCCTTTTCCTTGGCCAGGACATAAGCCCTTACAGGCTCTCCCCCTCCACGTCCGGATGGAGTGATGTTGTTGACCGCAAGACCCACCAGAACCATCGGAAGAAGCTCCCTGATGCTGATGTCCATATCAGCCAGCCTGTTCAGTATTTGCCAACGCAGAGTATACATGAAATAAGTGAAAATCTGAGTTAGGATAGCCAAGGCCACAATGTAGATATTGGCTATTCTAAGAGCCTCCAACACCTGTTCTATGCCGACAAACCATAGCATCACAAGCAGAATAATTACACTTATCCCCAATAGCAAAATTGTTTTACGGTCCATAGTTTATAATAGTTATAATTTTCAATACTTATAAATTTATATAGAATTTTATTCAAATTTTACATTAATGAGATACATTACAAAAACAGACTTACTAATAGTTGCGAAAAATTCAGGATATCTTATGATAGGGATTGGCGCAATGTGCCTAATTCCATTAATATTCGATTTGATATATTTCGAATTCGACATTCTCAGTTTTGTGATTCCTGGAGCAATATCCATACTGTTAGGTGTTTTTGGTTTAACTTATTTTGATGATAAAGTCAACAAGAAGATGCGCCTCAAGCATGGAATGATGATTTCATCCTTCGCATGGCTGTGGGCCAGTCTGATTGGAGGATTCGTTTTCACACTGGCAACAGGAATTTCACCTATCGACGGCGTTTTCGAAAGCATGTCCGCATTGACCGGTACCGGAATCACAATGTTCGTGGACGTGGAAGTCCTGCCCCACAGCATCCTATTTTTTAGAGCCCTTGAACAATGGATTGGAGGTTTGGGAGTGGTTGTTATGGTCATCGGCGTTTTGACCAAGCCAGGTTCCGTATCATCCAAGCTTTACCATTCAGAAGCTCGTGACGAGCGCATAAAGCCAAGTATTAAAAATACAATGGAGAAAACCCTGCAAATCTATGCCATTTATACCGTGGCAGGAATAATATTATATATCCTTGCAGGAATGCCCGTCTTTGATGCCATCTGCAACACATTCCACATTGTTTCAACAGGAGGAATGGGCATTAAAAACGCCAACATGGGCTATTACCAAAGCGACATCATCTATCTGATTTCAATTGTCCTTATGATTCTGGGAGCAACAAGCTTTTTAGCACATTATAAGGTTATCAAGACAAGAGGAAAATCCATATTCGGAGACCTGCAATTCCAAATAATAATAACCGTGATTGCGCTTGTAAGCCTAATGCTTTATCTCGTATCCGACATCGTGCCGATAGACCTGGTGTTCACCGTCGTATCAGCAATCACCACCACCGGTGCCAGCGTTGCCGTGCCGAACGTGATGGCAGGATGGCCTTCATTCGTGATAGTGTGCCTAATGTGCCTAATGATAACCGGAGGTTCCAACGGATCCACAGTAGGTGCAATCAAGCTGGTGCGCATGATCACCTACTTTAAAGGAATTTACCGCCACATCAGGGAAATCTTATCCCCTGAAGGCAGAGTCGTTCCCGTTAAACTTAACGGACACAGCATCCCTGAAAAAGCAATTGCACAGGCTGGAAACTTCATCACACTCTACATGATGTTCATCATGTTCACATGGGCACTGTTCTGCCTTTTCGGCTACGACCCATTCAGGAGCCTCTTTGCCGCAATGTCCCTGCAGGGTAACAATGGTTTGGAACTTGGAATCATCACCCCTACATTAAATCCTATACTTAAAATCGTCAGCATGTTCGACATGTGGACAGGAAGGCTTGAAATATACCCTGTGCTAATAACATTAAGGGCAGGTTTCGAAATATTCAAAAGATAAGATTTATATTATCATAAAATAAATATTGATTATCAATTGTTTAAGAGGCGATTTTGTGTATGCAATTATTATGGGAGGAGGTCGTGTAGGACTTGCTCTTGCAAACTTGTTAATTGACAGTGGAGCAGACATTGCTTTAATCGAAAGTGACGAGACATTATGCAACGAGGCTGCAGCTGAACTTGATGCACTCGTAATATGTGGAAACGGAACCAGTTCAAAATTACTAGAGGAAACCAACATTGAAGACGCAGACTTCTTCATAGCAACAACAGGAAACGACGAGGCAAACCTATTGTCATGCATTCTGGTTAGGAAATATGATGTGGAAACCATCATTGCACGTGTAAGTAACCCTGACCACGAGGAAGCATTTAAAGAAGTGGGAATCGATAGGGTGATCAGCCCTGAAATCAGCGCCGCAAGAGACCTGGCGCAATACGTCACAAACCCGAGAGTTTCAAAACTGACCACTCTTGGAGAGGGTGACGCTGAAATCATTGAGATGACTATAACCAACGACAAGGTTGTTGGAAAACGATTTAAGGAAGTTTCCCCTACAAAAGACTACATTATCATTGCCACTTATCAAAACGGAAAACTAATTATCCCACAGCCTGACAACACCATCAGCCGTGGGGAAAAGGTTTCAATCCTCGTTAAGAGAGGAACCTTGAAAAAGGTATCTAAAAAATTAGAGAAGTGAATAGGACATCCTAAGATGTTCCTTCCCATTCCCTTCAACACAGGGACCATGACCTGGATAGATGTTTTTAACATCCAATTCCAGGAGTTTGGCAACACTGTTTTTCATATCCATGTAATCACCGCCGATGTCCATTCTTCCAACGCCACCGCCGGCGAATATTGTGTCGCCTGAAATCAAGCTTTCACCATCATAAAGACAGATTCCACCTCTGGTGTGACCTGGAGTGTGGATGACCTTAAAATCAGCTATTTCATCACCATCTTCCAATTCAATGTCCACCCTGCAGTTGCCCGGCTCTTCAAAAACGGACATTGATGTTCCCAGTGTATCCTTATTTTTAATGGAAAGGGCATCCTCACGGTGAATGGCTATTTTGGCGTTTGGGAAGAAATGGTTTCCACCGATATGGTCAAAGTGACAGTGAGTATTCACAACCGTTTCAATATCGTCCGGTTCAACCCCGTTTTCACGAAGTTTGGAGAATAAATAATCCTTGTTCAGACCGGCACCAGTATCCACCAGTATATTATCATCGATTAAACAGTAATTTGAATCAAAATTATAACCCATTATAAAAACAATTGAACTCATGAAAGATAATATAATCAAGAAAGTAATTAAAAGTTTGGAAAAAAAGTTTAGTATAAAAATGGGGTCATAGGGATTTGAACCCCAATCCGGGGATTTCTCTTGTCTCAGTACTCCAATTGATCATCACAACAGGTACTGTTCAGTTACGCGTATATTTCTTCAAAGACAACTGGAGTCCCCGATGCTGCCAGGTTACACCATAACCCCACATAACATACAATAATAACTTATGTTTTAATAATATATAAATATTTGGTATCAGTCGAATTTCATCTGCTTATCGATGCCTACTATCTCATCAATCTCAAAACCTTTTTCAAGCGCATAATCCTTTTCAACACGATAATTGCCATTTCTGGTTCTTGGAGTGTTTTCCGGTTCTAAAAACAGCCATTTAGTGTATTTGAACCTAACTCCAATATACGGTTTTGCACCGAATATTTTTGAGAACTCGCATAATGCAGTAATCTGCTCCTCTTCAATATAGATCTTATCCTTGGTGGTTGTTTTAACCTCAATAGCCAAATATAACTTACCATTTCCCGCCAAAACATCAGGCAAAGGCCTTTTTGTTGCTCCACCAGATGCGGGAGCCCTCATGGCGGCAAAATTCCTATCCCATAGTTTATGTACCAAATCCCTTTCTTCAGCTGATCCTTTCTTAGCCATAATAACCCTCAGATATTAAAAAAATTTTATTACACTATCTATTATTGAAATTAGAGTATATAAATAAAATGAGAGAGAGCGGATGATTAGTATTATTGAAATTCTAAAAAAATAGTTTTTATAAATGGGGCCGGGGCCGAGATTCGAACCCGAGTCCCGGGATCCACAGTCCCGGAGGATGACCGCCTACCCTACCCCGGCATGAAATATTATGAATATAAAAAAATATGTTAAAAGTGCGGGAGCAGGGATTCGAACCCTGGAAGACCTGTGTCAACAGGTCCTAAGCCTGTCCCCTTTGGCCTCTCGGGCACCCCCGCTTATAAAAAGTAAGGATACGTAGAAACCATTAAAAATCTTATAACAAATTTTTTAAAATGCTCCGACCGGGATTCGAACCCGAGTCTTCGGCTCGAAAGGCCGAAATGATTGGCCGGACTACACCATCGGAGCATACAAATACAAACTAAGTTTATTTAACATGGGCCCAATGGGGTTCGAACCCATGACCTTCCGGTTATGAGCCGGACGCTCTACCTGGCTAAGCTATGGGCCCAAAAGCGCCATCGACAGGGCTCGAACCTGTGACCAATCGGTTAACAGCCGAACGCTCTACCTACTGAGCTACGATGGCATGAGACACCCATCTAACTTAACCAAATAAAACCCATGATTAATAATCAAAAGACTTTAAACAGTAATAATAACTTTGCATTACATAGTATATAAAGCTTTTGGTTTTTGAACTTATTTGATAAGAAAAATCAAATCTATACAATTATTAATTCAAACTAGTATATAAACTTTAAGGAACAAAAGTACTCACATGGATACTGACATATTTGACTTAATAAAAAAAGCCAACAAAACAACGCTAGACAAACATGGCAATCTAATAACTCTCGAAAGAGCGATATTCCTATCATGGTGGTGTGACAAGGGAGACTGTGCATTCTGCTACATGTCAACACAAAAAAACAAAATCAAAGACCCTCACAAAGCAAGAAGAAACACCAGCAACATCTTTGCAGAAGCCGAAATGTGCAAACGCCTAGACTGGAACATTGAATTCCTATCCGGCGGATACGAATCATTCACGACACAGGAAATCAAGCAAATAGCCACAACCATAAAAGACATTACCGGACAAGGCGTATGGCTAAACACCGGAATAACCGATGAGCTGGATGAATACGGATCAGAAATCACCGGAATAACAGGTGCAGTAGAAGTTGCAAACCCCGAAATCCATGAAAAAGTCTGCCCATCCAAAAAGTTGGATGACATAAGCAATATGTTAGATACAGCAAACGATTTAGGATTCAAAAAGGCAATAACAATAATCCTAGGACTCGGAGAAACACTGGATGATGTAAACTACATCATAGACTACATAAAGGACCATAAGATAGACCGAGTGATATTCTACTCCCTGAATCCACATAAGGAAACCATCTATGCAAACTCATCACAGCCGGCTTCACTATACTATGCCCAGGTAGTGGCTCAGGTCAGACTGGCATTTCCTGAAATCGAAATAATCTGCGGAACATGGATCGACAATCTTGCAAACATCGGAATACTAATCTTGAGCGGAGCCAACGGAATAACAAAATTCCCATTGTTCAAAATGTTTGGAACAAAATACGGCAAGAGAGTTGAAGAGGAAGTCAAATGGGCAGGACGTGAACTGAAAGGAACATTCACAGACAAAAGCCAACTGGGGCCTAAACATAGCGAAGTCTCACCTGACCTGGACAAGTTCATCAAAAGATATGTCAAGGAATCCTTGAAAAATAAATATTGATATTAATTTAAAATATTTATTTATGCATATAACAATAGTATAATTACTTAATTAATTAATATCTTTATATACTTCTTTTTTATTGGAAATAAGTTTAAATAATATGCCAAATAAATATTTGAATTGAATTTTTAAATATTAAAAATTTCATTAAAATCCAACCACAGCCACAGCATGAAACGAATAATCATTGAAAGATAGCTGATGAAACTTTTAAATTATCAAAAATGTGGTTAAAATGAAATTATCATTAGAAATATTGATCAGAGAAGCAGAAAACTTCACCAAGCTTGAAAGTCAAAAATCCCATCCGGAATTACTCGGAGTCAGTGACGGAAAACGCATTGGAACTTATATCGAACATGAATTTAAAAATTATCTTAAAAGGAAATATGAATTCAATATTGGTTCAAGTGCCAAAGGAATAGATTTTCCCGACCCACACATCAACACCGACATTAAAGTAACTTCAACCAAAAAACCCCAAAGTTCATCCCCCTTCAAGAATATAGAACAAAAAATCTATGGGTTAGGTTACAACATCCTTCTTTTCGTCTACAAAAAAAGAGAAATCAACAATCAATGTTTCCTCAAATTCAAGCATTGCATCTTTATCACATCGGAAAAAACTGCAGACTATAACTTAACAAAAAGATTAAGAAGGTTACTCTGCAAGGGAGCCAGTGAAAAGGAAATTATTAATCTTTTAAATGAGAAAAATATTCCTGGCGACAAAGAAATTTTAGAAAACCTTGCTAAAAAGATAATGTCCAATCCTCCAAAACAAGGTTATCTGACAATCTCAAACGCATTGCAATGGAGATTGAAATATAGTAATGCGATAAATTTTAAAGATCAACTTAACGGGAAGTGCAAGCATGGAAAAATTCAATAGGAAGGAATTCGGCGATTACCAGACTCCATTATTTTTCACAGACACCATATGCGAATATCTGAAAAACGAGTTAAAAATAATGCCTGAAATCATTATTGAACCGACCTGCGGCATTGGAAACTTTCTAAAAAGCGCATCCGAATCACTGCCATATGAAGAATTGTATGGTATTGACATTGACCCGGCCAAATTAAAAGAAGTTGATGAAACAATCCCCAATTTAACACTGATTAACGAGGACATTTTCAAATTCAAATTCGACAATATCGACAAAAGCAAAAACATTTTAATAATTGGAAATCCGCCATGGGCAACCAATACCGAATTGTCAAAACTGAACTCAACCAACCTTCCCGAAAAATCCAATTATCGAAACGAAATGGCCATCGACGCCATGACAGGGGACAGCAACTTTGACATTTCAGAGGCAATCATCCGCAAAATCATCACCGAATTCAAAGCAACCAACACAACAATCGCATTATTGTGCAAGAAAATTGTTGTGAGAAACATCTTCAAGGATCTGATAGAAACCAACACCAAGTATAGCTTCATCCGGCAATTGAACTTTGACTCTTCAAGAGTTTTCAGGATTGATGCTGAAGCGTGCCTTCTTGTCCTTCAATTTGGAGGATCCACATTAACCGACATGGCCTGCGGAGTTTCAGACCTTTCAAACCCGAATAAGACACTGTACAGGTTCGGCTTTAAGGGCGGCAATTTCTACTCCAACATTGACGATGTTCCAGACATTGACGGTGAATGCGTTTTCGAGTGGAGGCAGGGCGTCAAGCATGACTGCTCAGGCATAATGGAGCTTGATTGTGTTGACGGGAGCCTCTTCAATAAAAATGGGAATAAATTATCCATCGAAACCTCTTTAGTATACCCCCTGCTTAAAAGCAGCCAGGTCAAGAGGCCCATAATCACTGAAACCTCAAAGTACATCATAATAACCCAAAAAAGAATAAATCAGGACACTTCCTACATTGAAGATGAAGCTCCTGAAACCTGGAAGTATTTGAACAATAACAAGGAGCATTTTGACAAGCGCAAAAGCTCAATATACAATGGCAAGCCGGACTTCAGCATTTTCGGAATTGGAGACTATTCATTCAAAAAGTACAAGGTGGCGGTTTCAGGCTTTTACAAGAGCCCCATCTTCTCGCTTGTCTACACTGACAAGACATTCATGCTGGATGACACATGTTACTTCCTATCCTTTGACGATCATGATTCCGCATACGTCACAATGCTTGTTTTAAACAGTCCGCTGGTCAAGTCGTTTCTTAAAAGCATTGCGTTTCTTGATTCAAAAAGGCCTTACACCAAAAGGGTGTTGAAGAGGATTGACATTGAAAAAAGCCTTGAAACGCTCAGCCTCGATGATTTGAAGAGTGTCGAGGCTGAACTTGGATTGGGAAGTTATCTTGATGAAAAAATTCTCAATGATTATTCCAGGACGATTAAAAGAAAATTTAATAATAAATGTAAAGCATAATATAGAATATATAACTAATTATTGCAGGTGTTTAAATGACCTTAAATGTAGGTGTGATTGGTGCAGGTTCCCTAGGTACCGCCATCGCACAGATAATGAGTGAAAACGTTAATGAAGTATTATTGCATGTTAGAAAACAGGAATTATGCGATGATATCAATAATAAGAGGTATAATACCCAGTACTATCCAAGCCAAAAACTAAAGGAAAACATAAAGGCTACAGTCGACGTTGATGACTTGAAGAATTGCGAAATAATCTTTTTGGCAATACCTTCTTCCGCATTCAGGGACACTTTGAAGAATCTTAAAGAAGTGATAAGCAACGATACAATACTTGTCACTACCGCAAAAGGAATAGAGTATCCTTCACTGAAAACCATGGGAGATTTGATATCCGAGTATTTCGATGAGAATTACGTCGCATTGTCCGGACCGAATTTCGCCTCCGAGATAATGCTGAACCAGCCGACTGTGACCAACATCTCATCCAGAAACCCTGAGAATTCAAGGAAGGTTAAGGAAGTGTTGGCAACCAAACAGTTCAAGGTGAAGATCATTGATGACATCAAGGGAATTGAGCTTTGCGGTGTTTTGAAAAACGTGAATGCAATTGCCAATGGAATCTGTGAAGGAATGAACATCAATGAGAATGCAAGATACAGCATCCTGACACGAGGATTCATCGACACAATCAGAATCATCGAGTCCTTTGGAGGAAACTCCGATACCGCACATGAGTACTGCGGTTTTGGAGACCTGATTTTGACTTCAACATCATTCGAAAGCAGAAACCATACCCTTGGAATACTGTACGGCCAAAGACTGATCATTGACGAAGTGGCGAGCGGAATCGTTTTTGAAGGAAAGAATTCAATAAGGGCAGTCAAGGACATCTGCGACAACAACAGTATACACAGCGACATTGTGAATTTTGTTTATAACGTTATTATCGACAAGCAAGCCCCTATAAAGGCGTTTAATAAATTATGGGAGACAATTGAATAAAGAAGGTGAAATAATATGATCGGAGTAATTTTATCAGCAGGAATGGGTTCTAGACTAATGCCCCTTACAAAAGACAGGCCAAAGCCATTGCTTGAAATCAACGACATGACCCTGCTTGAAAGGATGATTAGGAACCTGATGAACGAGAACATCAATGAATTCATAGTAATCGTAGGCTACAACAAGGAAAAAGTGGTTGAATTCACCCCAACCCTTGAAGAGAAATATGACATCAGCATTGAGATAATTGAAAACGAGAGATATGACGTGACCAACACTTCAGTGTCAACATATCTTGCAAGCAAGCACATTGAAGAAAACGGCGGCGACGATTTCATACTCATCAATGGGGACAATGTTGTCGACCCTGAAATCATAACAAGAATAGCCGAAAGGGAAAACACCAGCCTGATTGTTGACAACTACAAGGACTTGAATGAGGAGTCATTCAAACTGATCATTGAAAACGAAAGCTTCAATGAGGATAAAAGCATCGCCAACGGAACCATCAAGGAGATAGGCAAGGGAATCGACATTCCAAGTTCCACCGGAGAATTCATCGGCGTTTCAAAGGTTGCCTCAAAGGACCTTTCAAAATTCAACAGCATACTTGAAGACCTGATGAGCGAGGATGAGCAAAACTATTACGACTTCGCATACAGGACATTAAGTGCCGAAACCCCAATCGACTATGTGCTAACCAACGGACTCAAATGGACTGAAATCGACGACCATAACGATTGGCAGCAGGCTCAAAAACTAATTGATGAATTTGAAAACTAATTCATTAATTATTTAATTCTTTTTTTATCTTTTGAAACATCTTCCAAAACCACTATTTTTAACATATATTTATAAATTAAATTAAACAAATATAGTGATAATATAAAAAATTATCCCATAAGGAGGAATTATTATTAGTGACGATGTCGATATGATGTGTGGACTTGAAATCCACGTACAATTAGAAACCGAATCAAAATTATTCTGTGATTGTCCTACAAACTATCAGGACGCACCTATTAACTCAAACATATGCCCAGTTTGTCTTAATCAGCCAGGTGCAAAACCACATCCAACAAACATTAAAGCATTGGAAAACGCATTGATGATCGCTTTAATGCTCAACTGTGAAATAGACCAAGACGTAATATACTTCATGAGAAAGCATTACGATTACCCTGACTTGCCGTCAGGCTATCAGAGAACTTCAGTTCCTATCGGAATCAACGGTGAATTGAACGGAATCAGAATCCGTGAAATCCACGCGGAAGAAGACCCAGGCCAATTCAAACCTGACAGAGGTACCGTTAACTTCAACCGTTCCGGAATCCCGCTGGTTGAAATCGTAACCGAACCGGACATTAAGTCCCCTGAAGAGGCAAGGAACTTCCTGAAAGAATTGATACGCGTTCTCCAGTACAGTGGAGGAGCACGTGGTGAAGGTACCATGAGGGCAGACGTTAACATATCCATCAACGGAGGAAACAGGGTGGAAATGAAAAACGTCAACTCCATCAAGGGAGCATACAAGGCATTGAAATTCGAACTTATCAGGCAGAAAAACCTCATGAAAAGAGGAGTTGAAGTCAAACAGGAAACCCGTGCATACCTTGAAAGCCAAATGATCACTGTAGGTATGAGGATGAAGGAAGACGCTGACGATTACAGGTTCATAACTGACCCTGACCTTCCACCGATGAAGATTTCCGATGAAACCATCCAAAGGATTCTTGACACCATGCCGGAAGCTCCTCACAATAAGGTTAAAAGATTTGTTGAAGATTATGACATCGATGAGGAATCCGCTAAGGTATTGACTTCAGAACTGGATCTTGCAATCGCTTACGAGGAAGTTGTAAAAGAAGTCGATTCCAAGTTCGCATCAAAAGTCATGAGGGATGAATTGAAAAGAGTATTATCCTATAACAAGTTAGACTTTGCAGACAGCGGAATAACCTCCTCCGATTTAATTGAATTTTTAAAAATGCTTCAGGATAAGGAAATTACCGCCAAGGCAGGCCATAAAATCATCGAGCAAATGCCAAACAATGACAAGTCACCTAAAGCAATTGCTGAGGAATTAGGATTGCTTGGTGTTGTGAAAGACGATGAAGTGCTTGCTGCTGTAAAACAGGCAATCGATGAAAATCCAAAAGCCGTGCAGGATTATCTGGATGGTCAAAAAGCATCCCTTAACTTCCTAGTGGGTCAAGTCATGAGATTAACTCGTGGAAAAGCCGACCCTGGAGAAACTGTTAAACTTTTAAAAGAGAATATTGAATAAATCCGGGAGGAAGACTGCATGGGCGAGAAGAAATCTTTTGTTAAAGATTACATGACCAAAAATGTTATTAGTGTTTCCCCGGATACTGAAACTGAAAAAATAATAGAGTTGATGAAGGAAAGTCATCACAACAGTTACCCTGTTGTTGACAACAATAAGCTAGTGGGCATGGTAACTGCATTCGACATCGTCGCTAAGGAATGGGCTGAAACAGTTTCAGGAATTATGAGTACTAAGCTAGTCGTTGCAAATCAGGACTTGTCAATCAATGACGCTTCAAGAGTAATGTTTAGAAGAGGCATATCCCGAATGCCTGTCGTTGACGGTGATGGGGCATTAGTCGGCATCATCACAAACACCGACATGGTCAGGTCACACATTGAAAGGTCAACACCCAATAAGGTTGAGTACTTCAAAAAGACCATGGAACAGCTATACGGCATCAAGACCACCTTGAGGCATATGCGTGTTGAAACCAATAAATTGAGACCAACACAGGACAGGGTTTATGCAGATGAGCTTGAAGGCAGAGCCTATGAATTGGAAAAGGGATTGGCCGAACCTGCAATAGTCGTTAAGACTGGTGAGAGATGGATTCTTGTTGACGGTCACCACAGGGCAGTTGCCTCAGCGCAAAGAGGTTACGAAACCGTCGATTCATATGTTGTTGATTTAGGCAAGGACATTAAGTTAGGAATGGAAAAAACAGCAGATAAAGCGGGAATATTCAATTTTGATGATATTGAAATCATTGATGATGATAAGCATCCGTTAATAGCACTTACAGAAAGCTTACAGGATCAAGAGTCAAAAGGTGATGATTAATGGATAACGATAAGATTATAAGAGAAGTTTATGAAGTTCTGGAGTCTAGAAGAGACAATCCGATTGATTCATACACTTCCAACATCATGAAGGACAGTGACAAGAAGGCTGAAGACAAGATTCTTGAAAAGATAGCTGAGGAAGCGGGTGAAGTGTTGATTGCTTCCAAAAACGATGAGAATCTTGTTTATGAATCCGTTGATTTGATTTTTCACACATTATTGCTCCTGGCATATAAAGGCGTGGAGCTAGATGAAGTCTTCGAGGAATTTGCCAGAAGGCGAAAATAAGTAAAAACTTTATTAATAAATATTAATATAAATTAAGTTAAATTGAAAAAATATTGGTCATTACAATGTTTGATACGTTTTCAGAAAAAAAATTTTTATTAACCGAACTGGTTAAAAGGAATTTGACTTCAAAGTATAAGGATTCAGTTTTAGGTATCCTATGGAGTTTTTTCAATCCCCTTTTAACCATGCTGGTATTCACCGCAATCTTTTCCATGCTGTTCGGTAGAAACATTGAGAATTATCCGGTTTACTATCTGGCCGGAAGGCTAATGTTTGATTTCTACACTCATGGAACCAAAGGTGCAATGAATTCCATTCGGAAGAATGCGAATCTTTTAAAGAAGATTTTCGTTCCGAAACGGATGTTCGCCACAAGTTCGATATGTTATGAATTTGTTAACTTTTTGATTTCATTAATCATATTATTCGGAGTGATGCTCATTACCGGATCACCATTCCATTTCACATTGATATATACAATAATCCCAGTTGCATTGCTTGTAATATTAATATTCGGTGTCGGATTGATTTTAGCAGTGTGCAACACTTATTTCTCAGATATTGGGTACCTCTACAATGTATTCACTTTAGTGTTGCTTTATGCTTCCGCAATGTTTTATCCGATTGAGATTGTGCCTACACAGGTGCAGATACTATTCACATTAAACCCGGTATACTGTGCAATGACCTGCTTTAGGCAATGCGTATACGGTGCATTTCCAGACGTTTCAATGCTATTGTATTTAGGCGCATTTGCATTCACAACATTGGGAATCGGAGTTATACTGTTCAACATATATGATAAGAAATTAGCTTTAGAATTATAAACAGGTGTTATTATGGGCGTAATAGATAAAATTAAAGGAATTATAGGATCTAACAAGTCACTTGATAATAGGCCTGTCCTGGATGATAATGTTGCAGTTAATGTGGAACACTTATCCATGGAATTCAAAATTACTAAAGATAAAATCGACACTTTAAAGGAGTATGTTATCAGAACCCTAAAGCGCAACAAGAAGGAAAAGGAAAAGGTCAGGGTTCTTGACGACATTTCTTTCAAAGTTTATAAGGGCGACAAGTTAGGAATTCTTGGATTTAACGGTGCCGGTAAAAGTACTCTTTTAAAGATCATGGCCGGTATCTACGAACCGACCTCCGGCAAAATTGAGATAAACGGAAAAGTTGCTCCACTGCTTGAATTGAGTGCCGGTTTTGACAAGAATTACACTGGAAAAAATAACATTTATCTCAATGGTGCTTTTTTAAGTATGGATAAGGATTTTCTTGATGAGAAATTCGATGAGATTGTTGAATTTTCAGAGTTGGGAGAATACATCAATTATCCAGTTAAAAACTATTCCTCCGGTATGAGGGCCAAATTGGGTTTTTCCATCGCAACCCTCATTGAACCTGACATTCTCATTGTTGATGAAATCCTATCTGTTGGGGACATTAAGTTTAGGAAAAAGAGTTCCCAGAAAATCAATGAACTAATGGCTGAAGGGGTTACCGTGCTGCTTGTTTCCCATTCGATTAGCCAAATGAGAAAAATATGCGACAAATGTATCTGGATTGACAATGGTAAAATCGTTATGGAAGGGGAAGCCAACGAGGTTTGTGATGCATACGTTGAAAATGCCGGCAGCAAGATGAATAAAAAAAAGAAAAAAAAGAAATGAGGCATTGATATGGATACCCGATGGATTAAAATACTAATTATACTTATTATAGGGTTAAGTGCAATGTACTTAATCGTTGATAATTCAAATACTGTGGGAAATGCAATTACCGTAATCGGCGATGTGTCAGTTACCTTGCCACCTGGCTTTAAGGCAGGAGACACTCATGCAACCGATGCGTCAATGTACAATCCGGACAACAACAACACAATTTTCATGGAATTCCTTGGCAAGGGAAACACTTCCTTAAAATCATACAAGCAGAATTTGAATTCCCTTAAAAGCAATGGAAATGTGAATATCCTCGATCATTCAAAAAAAGACAATTATTATGTTATTCATTATGAGGATTATGGTTCAAAATACGACAATCCAAAGGAAACATTGATTTTCTTTGAAAAGGACAACCGCACATTGTCCATGAGATTGGTGAAATATGACAGTTTCAACACTCAGGACAAGGAGATATCATTCATTATGGATAATATCAAACAGGATTTCAAACAGAACAAGAACACCAATGAATATAAAGAGTTCACAATTTAAAGGATGAACTCCATATTATGCATTCCCCTTTCGAATCCGGGGAATTTCACTCTTTTTTTATTAAATTCCTTGAAGCCGATTTTTTCATATAGTTTTCGCGCACCAGTATTTCTGAAGTCCGCATCCAATATTACCCTGTTGAGGTTTTTTTCACGGGCATACTCTATCACTTCAGCAATTACCTTCTTACCCAATCCCTGGCCCCTTAGGGAATCGTCTATGGCGACCTCTGCAATGTACAGGTCACCTGGCCTGACATCGCACAATACGAAATAGTCCAGTATGTCGACTATAAGCAGTCTCAATGACTTGAAGTAGAAGTGGACCTTGAACTTGTCTATATAATATATAAGTATGCCTATGATGTTGTCGTCATCGTCAAGTATCACCGTGAATGTTTCGAGATCCTCATCCAACAGGCTCTTGTATATCCTGTCGATTGCAGTGTCGCTTGACTTGAACAGCATGTCGAATGTCCTGTAATCAACGTCATAAACCAGTTTTGCGACTTTACTTACATCATGCTTTTTAGGATTGAATGTTTCATATCTCATTTAACCACTGTTTACAATTGTCAGGGCGAATACTCCCGCACCGAAGCCGTTGTCGATGTTCACCACCGCTATTCCCGGTGCACAGGACTGGAGCATTGCATCAAGGGCAACCCTGCCCCCTTCTCCCACTCCATATCCAACTGATGTTGGCACGGCTATGACCGGAACGTCAACCAGTCCCGCTACAACTGACGGCAGCGCACCTTCCATTCCTGCACATACGATTAGTGCCCTTACGCCTTGTGAAATCATATGGGCGATTTGGGGAAACAGCCTATGGATTCCAGCCACACCGATGTCATATGAGGTTATTGCCTCGCATCCCCCCTCCTCAACTATCACTTTCGCTTCCTCGGCAATGTTGATGTCGGATGTTCCGGCAGTTATTATTCCAATCTTGGCTTTTGGCTCTTTTTTGGTGAGTTGTTTTCTTATGATGAGTATTTGCGCTCTTTTATTGTATTCAATGATGTATGGGTTTTCACCCAAATCAGCAATTATCTTGTCGTGTCTTTCTTGAGATAGCTTGGTTATGATGAGGTCCTCATCACTGTTTTTTAGGTAGTTTCTGATAATTGTGATTAGGTCCTCGTAGGTTTTGCTTGGTGAGAATACGGCTTCTGGAAATCCTGTCCTTTCACTGCGCTTAATGTCGAACTTGGCAATGTCGTCGAACTCGAGAATGTTGTCTGCCTTCAGGAGCTGTTCGGCTTCATCTACATTAAGTTCCCCATTAACTAATCTTTCAAGAATGTCTTTCATAATATAATATATGGGATAAAATTATATAAAATTTGACTTACAATATTATAATTTAATGAAGGCTCTAAAGATTTTAACACAAGGAATAGTTCAAGGCGTAGGATTCAGGCCATACATCTACAGACTCGCAAGTGACCTGGACCTGAAAGGGCATGTGAGAAACCTTGGAAACGTTGTTGAAATCATAGTTGAAGGTGAAAACACCAGTGAATTTATCGACAGGCTACCGAGAGAACTGCCGCCAATCGCCAAAATCGATTCCATGGAAGCTGAAGAGATTCCAATAGAAAACTTTACTGATTTTGAAATAATAGAAAGCGCAGACGCATACTCCGGCGTCAGCGTCATACCCCCCGACATTGCAATATGCGACAAGTGCCTGGAAGAGATTAGAAACCCTGAAGATAGAAGATACAAGTACGCATTCAACGCATGCACAGATTGCGGACCCCGCTTCACCGTCATCGAGAGCGTCCCGTATGACCGTGTAAGAACCTCGATGGAGGATTTCCCGTTATGCGACGACTGCCTGGTCGAGTACAGGCAGCCATTGGATAGGCGCTACCATGGCGAGGCCATATGCTGCAGCGACTGCGGACCCCAAATGGAAATATATGAAGGCTTGGAAAAGCTGGATGTTGAAAATCCAATCAAAAAAGGATCAGAGATACTCAAGGAAGGAAAGATTCTTGCAATCAAGGGAATCGGAGGAACACACCTCGTGGTTGATGCGTATAATGATGATGCGATAAGGGAATTGCGAAACCGCCTCAACCGTCCGAACCAGGCATTTGCGGTAATGTGCAAGGATCTGGAATCATTAAAAAGATATGCTCAATTAAGCCAGCGAGAAATTGAAACAATAACAAGCAACAAAAGACCAATCGTCATTTTAAAGAAAAATGAAGGTTATAAGTTTCCAGAGAGCCTCTCACCAGGACTGCACAACATTGGAGTGATGCTTCCATACTCACCTATGCACTACCTCCTCTTTGATGAGGGAGACATCGACACTTACGTGATGACCTCCGCAAACATCCCCGGCGAACCGATGATGATTGAAAACAAGGATATCATCAATGGAGTAAACGACTACTCACTGATACATAACCGCAGGATAGTGAACCGCTGCGACGATTCAGTGATAAGGTTCAGGAACAATGAACTGTCATTCATCAGACGTTCCAGAGGATACACACCGGAACCCTACACTATAAACTATGACGTGAACGACATGAATGTTCTCGCATTGGGTCCTGAGCTTGACGTTACATTCTCAATCGCCCGTGGAGACAAGGTTTATCCTTCACAGCATATTGGAAACACCAACAAGCCAAAGACATTGATGTTTTTGCGCGAAGCAATTGAGAATATGGAGAGAATCACCAAAATAAATGAGTTCGATGTCATAGCCTGCGACATGCACCCTCATTTCTTCACAACACGCCTTGCACATGAGCTTGCCGAGAAATACTCTGCGGAAGTCTTGCCGGTCCAGCACCACCATGCCCATAGCGTTGCCCTTGCAAACGACCATGGAATCGATGACTTGATAGTCATTGCCGCTGACGGTGTGGGTTACGGCAGTGACGGCACAAGCTGGGGAGGGGAAATATTATACACTAACATCAACAGTTTTGAAAGGATGAGTCACCTGCAGCCTCAACTTATGCCTGGCGGAGACATGGCGACAAGATACCCTGTCCGAATGCTTGCAAGCATCCTTGATGATGATGAGTTGATTGGAAATTATGTTGATTACTTCAAGTATGGCGAGATTGAAATCAAAAACATCAAAAAGCAAATGGAAGCCGGAATAAACGTGGGTTTAAGCACAAGTACAGGACGTGTGCTTGATTCAATGGCCACAGCATTGGAGATATGTCATGAGAGAACATATGAAGGAGAATGCTCAATGAAGCTGGAATCAGCAGCATATTACTCAACAAAGGAACTGGACATTCCAGTGATTATTGAGGATAGTCAATTGAACACCACCGAGATTCTGCGCGAAGTGGTGAGATTATACCAAAATGGTGAGAAGAAAGCTGATGTGGCCGCTGCAGGTCAAAGGGCTGTTGCAAGAGGTTTGAGTGAACTTGCAGTTCAAGCAGCAGATGCGAAAAGCGTTGAGGATATCGGTGCTACAGGAGGAGTTTTCTATAACGAGGCCATTACCGAAACCGTTAAGAGTCATGTTGAAGGCGATGGATATAATTTCATACAGCACCTGAACACATGTGCCGGTGACGGTTCCGTTTCCCTAGGCCAGAGCATCGTTGCTAAAAAGATTTGAATAGAAATTATGCAAAGAGACATGAATCATATCTCAAATTTTTTTCCATGAAAATTTTCAACAACATAACTCATAAAGAATTTAAAACCCTACTTTGTTCCACATCTGTTGAATTCCTCATGAATGGAACCCGATTCAAAAGCATCAATTAATCATTGCACATTTTCGCTTCGATTATGCTAAATTCTGTTTCGTGAACCTGGACTATTCCTCCTTACAGTTCATTATCCTCAGTACGGATTCGCCTGCGCGCCTGCCATGGTTTTTGAAGATAATGTCTTCATGAAACTTCACGTCACCTCTTCAAATTTAGTGATTACTGTTAATTAATCATGCATTATTTAAAACTATTTATTATTTAATTAGAACAATATTTATGTGTCAAATCAAAAAAAAAACAAGGCGAAAATCAATATTAAAAAAAGTAAAAAAAGGTGTTTGAAACGATTAGTTCAAACATCTGCTTATCTATTCTTCATGGTCCTTTCCAGAATGTACTCGGCCCTTTCCTTGAGGTTGCCGTATAGTCTTATCTGATTTTTCAGCTCGTCGATCGCTTCAAGCTGTCCGGCATCTATCCTCTTTTCTATGTCGAGCAGTTTTGACCATTCATCTCCTGATGGAAGTTGTAAAGTGTTGAGAATATCGTCTGTGAACTGTACGTCGAAGTTGTTACGGTTTATTGTGATGTGTATGTTGACTTCGTTTTGCAAATCGTAGTATTTACGTGGACGACCTCTTAAAATCTTTTTATAAGAAGAGTTGAGGATTCCTATATCTTCCATTGCACGCAGGTGTGCAATTATTGCTTTTTGACCAATGTCAAGTTCATTGGAGATTTCACTAACAAACATAGGTTCTTCCCTTAAAAGATTTATAATGTCTCTTCTGGTTTTACAACCCATTACATCAAGGATATCTTCTACATCAATGTCGTCTGCCTGGCCGTCGTAGTTTCCACGGATTTCTATGTGGCCAGTGGGTTCATTGACATTTCTGCGAGATTTTTCATTTTTCTCAATGTCGTTTGTACTAGTCATGATTATACATTATGTATCGAAACCTTTATATAACTTTTTGTTACTATAATAATGTAAGAGAAAGATAACTTTTGGTTACTTTAATATTTGGTTCAGAAAAACTTAAAGTAATAACTCTTGAATGATGAACCATTTTCCTATATGTCCATAAATTCCCAAAAACCAATGTTAAAGAACTAAAATAAAATCTTCTCGGGTTAGAGTTATTACAAAAGTTTTTCAAAAAACCTCAAAAAGGTGTAACTATGACTGATGAAAATAAAAGCGAAACTGAAGCAACAATTATTGATTTCGAAGAAAAAATTGAGGAGCTTGAAAAGGAGCTCGCCCAAAAGAATGAAGAAATCGAAAAACTTCAAGGCGACCTTGAAAAATCCGAGGATGAAACCAAGGAATACATCGCACTATCACAAAGACTTCAGGCAGACTTCGAAAACTTCAAGAAAATCCAAGACAAAAGGAACAAGGATCTTGTGAAATTCGCAAACGAAAACGTGATAAAAGACTTCCTCGATTGCTATGAAGACTTCGGTAGAGCTTTAGAAACCGAAAAAGATGAAGACTTGAGAAAAGGTATAGAGTTAATATACAATAAGTTTAGTGACGTGCTCACCAAAGAAGGCGTGAGCGAAATCCCTGCAAAAGGAGAAAAATTCGACTTGAACAAGCATGAAGCCCTAATGGTTCAGAAATCCGATGACGTTGAAAACGGATACATCATCGAGGAACTCATGAAAGGATACATGTACAAGGACAAAGTTCTTAAATATTCAAAAGTTATAGTTTGTAAAAAATAACGTTTATTATATAATATATTAAAAAAAATTAAGGTGATTAATTATGTCTGACACTAAAAAAGAAAAAATTATTGGAATCGATTTAGGTACAAGTAACTCAGCAGCATCAGTGCTTGTGGGAGGAAAACCAACCACAATCCCATCTGCTGAAGGAGCAAGCCAATACGGTAAATCATTCCCAAGTTACGTTGCATTTACAGAAGACGGTCAAATGTTAGTCGGTGAACCTGCAAGAAGACAAGCAGTAACCAACCCTGAAAATACAATCAGTGCAATCAAAAGAAGCATGGGTACTGATCACAAGGTCACTGTAAACGGAAAACAATACTCCCCACAGGAAATCTCTGCATTCATTCTCCAAAAAATCAAAAAAGACGCAGAGTCCTTCCTCGGAGAACCAATTGAAAAAGCAGTTATTACCGTGCCAGCTTACTTTGACGACAACCAAAGGACCGCAACCAAAGATGCAGGAACCATTGCAGGACTGGATGTTGTAAGGCTCGTGAACGAACCTACCGCAGCAAGCCTCGCATACGGACTTGACAAGGCAGATGAAGACGACATGAACATCATGGTATACGACCTCGGTGGAGGTACCCTGGACGTAACCATCATGGAATTCGGTGGAGGAGTCTTTGAAGTAAGGGCTACCAGCGGAGACACCCAACTCGGTGGTACCGATATGGATAACGTATTAATCAAATACTTAGCTGATGAATTCAAAGCACAAGAAGGCATCGACTTAATGGATAACGATCAAGCAGTGCAAAGATTAAGAGAAGCTGCTGAAAAAGCAAAAATCGAATTGTCCACCACTACCACAACCGAAGTAAACTTGCCATTCATCGCAATGGGAAGTGACGGAACTCCTAAAAACTTAATCATTTCACTTACAAGAGCTAAATTAGAAGAGCTCGTTGATTCAATTGTAGAAAAATCCGGAAAACCAATGCAACAAGCATTAGATGACGCTAAAATGAGCAAATCCGATATTGACAAAATCATCCTTGTCGGAGGACCTACCAGAATGCCAATCGTGCAAAAATTCGTTGAAAAATTCATAGGAAAACCAGTCGAACGTGGTATCGACCCAATGGAATGTGTATCCATGGGAGCTGCTATTCAAGGAGGAGTATTAGCTGGTGAAATTAAAGACATCGTTCTTTTAGACGTTACTCCATTATCCCTCGGTATTGAAACCTTAGGTGGAGTATCAACAACTTTAATTGAAAGAAACACCACTATCCCTACCAAGAAAAGCCAAGTGTTCTCCACAGCAGCCGACAATCAGCCTTCAGTAGACATCAACGTTCTACAAGGTGAACGTAAAATGGCAGCAGACAACACTTCCCTC
>NZ_CACYJE010000006.1 GCF_902774605.1 uncultured Methanobrevibacter sp. | reverse complement strand
AAGAATGTTTGTTGTACACGGTCACATTGCTTTAAACGGTAAGAAAATCAACTCACCAAGTTATGTGGTTTTAGACGGTCAAGAAGATGAAATCGGTTTCTACCGTTCTTCACCTGTAGCTAAACAGATCGAAGAGTACAACAAAGGTAAGGATAATAAAGCTAATACAGAAGAATAAAGGGTGTAACTATGGCAAAAGATGAAAAATGGGGTATAGCTAATATTTACTCATCATTCAATAACACTATTATTACTGTAACAGACATTACTGGTGCTGAAACCATTTCACAATGGTCTGGTGGAAAAGTTGTTCGTGCAGACAGGCAACAAGCTTCACCGTTCGCAGCAATGGCTGCAGCAACTAGAATCGCTGATGATGCTAAAGAAAAAGGATTTGTTGGATTACACATTAAGGTTAGAGCTCCTGGTGGAAATGGACCTAGAAGTCCAGGACCTGGTGCACAAGCTACTATCCGTGCTTTAGCAAGAGCTGGAATTAAAATAGGAAAAATCGAAGATATCACTCCTATTCCTCACGACGGTACTGGAAGACCTGGTGGTAAAAGAGGAAGAAGAGTATAAGCGGAAGGGTTTAATATGGAGATAGAAGTAAAAAGTCAAAGCGATAATGAAATGGTTTTCATTGTTCGTGATGCAGAAGTGCCTTTTGTTAATGCTATTAGAAGATGCGCAATGGTTAATGTGCCTAAAATAGCAATTGAAGATGTTAATATTGTGAGAAACGATTCCGCAATGTTCAATGAGGTGCTTGCTCATAGGCTTGGTTTAACTCCTTTAGTCTCTGATTTGGACGCTCTCGAAGGCATGCTGTTGCCTGAAGATGACGGTTGGGCATATGATGAAGAACACGAAACCTGGGCGGACAACTGCAGGAAAGGTATTCTTTTCGAATTGAAAGAAATGGGACCTAAGGTAGTTTATTCTAAAGATTTGAAATCTTCTGACTCAAAAATTAAACCAGTATACGACACTATACCTTTAGTAAAACTCAAAGAAGACGAACAGATTGATATTGAAGCGGTGGCAAAAGTCGGATACGGTAAGGACCATGCAAAATGGATGCCGACTACAGTATGCGCCTACAAACAATATCCTGAAATAACATTCAATGACGATGTTGAAATCGACTACGATTGTGCTCAAGCATGTCCAAGAGGCATATTGAAATCAGACAGGAGATCCAAAAAGATCAAGATCCTCGACATTGAAGACTGCGCCATGTGCAAAAGCTGCGTAAGGGCTTCAGACAACGGATACATCAATGTTGGATTCCGTCCAAACGATTTTATTTTCAGAATCGAAACTGATGGTGCAATGCCTCCTAAAGAAGTTTTATTAAAAGCTTGTGACGTATTAGGTGAAAAAGCGGATAAGTTTATCAGATTTAGTGAAGAAGGAGGAAGTAAATAATGGTTAAGAAAGTAGTAAAAACAAATCCTAACCTTATTGAACTTATTAATAAACTTTATGAACAATCAAGAAATGAAGATGCAGCTATTTGGAAAGATGTTGCACAAAGGCTTGAAAGGTCTAACAGGAGAACTGCTGAAGTAAATTTATCAGACATCGCAAGATACGCTGAAGAAGGCGAAACTGTTTTAGTACCTGGTAAAGTTTTATCAAATGGTGATTTGGAAAACAAAGTAGATGTTGTAGCATTAAAATTCTCAGCAAAAGCACAAGAAAAGATCGCTAGTGCTGGTGGAGAATGCATCTCAATTGAAGAAATTATGGAAAGTAATCCTAGCGGATCAAACATCAGGATTATGGAATAGGGGATGTGTGTTATGATGATTATAGACGGAGAAGGATGCGTTTTAGGAAGATTAGCTAGTATCACTAGTAAAAATCTCTTAGAAGGCGAAGAAGTAGTAATTCTTAATGCTGAAAAGATCATGTTAACCGGTAACAAGGATTGGGCTTATGCTAAATACAAACAAAGAGTCGACAGGGCAAGTATCTCTAACCCTCGTGACTTAGGTCCTAAATACCCAAGAAGGCCGGACGACATATTCAGAAGAACTGTAAGAGGAATGTTACCTTTCAAAAAATCCAAAGGTAAAACAGCATTCAAAGGCTTAAAAGCTTTCGTTGGCGTGCCTGCTGAATATGCTGATGCTGAACTCACTTCAGTTCCTGAAGCAGAATACAAAAATATTAAAAAAGGTATCGAATTAGGAGAAATCTCCAAACTTTTAGGAGCTACCTTTTAGATGAGTAAGGTGTAATTATGGTTAAAGTTATTCATACTAGTGGAAAACGTAAAACAGCTATCGCAAGAGGTACTGTTCGTGAAGGAACTGGTAAAGTAAGAATCAACAAAGTTCCTTTAGAACTTTATTCCCCTGAGCTTGCTAACTTAAAATTACAAGAACCATTAACCTTAGCTGGAGACTTAGCTAATGAAGTGGATATCAACATCCATGTTATTGGTGGAGGAGTAATGGGTCAAGCTGAAGCTGCACGTATGGTAATTGCAAAAGGACTCGTACAATGGTCTCAGGATATGGATTTAAAAGATAAATTCACTCACTACGACAGAACCATGTTAGTAGGTGACCCAAGACGTTCAGAACCTAAAAAATACGGTGGTCCTGGAGCAAGAGCCCGTAAACAAAAAAGTTACAGATAAATTCTGTACCTTTAAATTTTATTTAAATTAAAAAGATGATATAAATGATTCCTATAAGATGCTTAAGTTGCGGAAAACCTGTATCAGCCTACTTTGATGAATACAACAAAAGAGTAGCTGCTGGTGAAAAGTCTAAAGATGTTTTGGATGATTTAGGTTTAACTAGATACTGTTGTAGAAGAATGTTGATTTCCCATGTGGAAACCTGGGAATAGACTAAATGTTGTAGGGATATTTTTTGATAAAACTATAATCTTGGTAAAATAAATGCCTAAAAAATGGAAGTAATATTTATGGATGTTAATAAAAAATTAACAAGGTTTGAAAGAGCTAGGCTTCTTGGTGCTAGGGCAATTCAAATCTCAATGGGTGCTAGGCCCTTAGTGGAAATCAAGGACTCATTGGATCCTATTGACATAGCATATGAGGAACTCAAAGCTGGAGTTTTACCATTAGATGTTATTAGAGATGAATAGATTTTATCTATTTCTCTTTAATTATTTAAAAAAAATAGTAAATACCAATATGGCTCTATAAAGAAACTTACTGATTTTTTCAAGATATAGGTCGATTGGTAATAAATTGAATTGACACTGAGGTGTTATTTTTGGATAGTATAATAGAAGACGTCCGAGTTCGCAAGATTTTGGACAGCAGGGGAAATCCTACCATCGAAGTTGATGTGAAAACTTGGGGTGGTTATGGCAGGGCTGCTGCACCAAGCGGAGCGAGTACCGGTTCAAGAGAAGTAGTATCATTTCCGAAAGGGGGAGTGGATCTGGTAGTGAGTGAAATGGAGGATTTAATCACTTCAGAGCTCATTGGAATGGATGCATGCGATATTGCCACTATTGATGAGGTGCTCAGGGAAATTGATGGAACAGACAATTTGGCTGCCATTGGCGGCAACACCACTGTTGCTATATCCATGGCTGTTGCTAAGGCCGCTGCTGCATCATACAACATGCCGTTGTATCAGTATCTTGGAGGCAGTTTGGTTAATGAATTGCCGTATCCTTTAGGTAACATGATGAATGGCGGTGCTCATGCAGGTGTTAATGCTCCGGATATCCAGGAATTCCTGGTTGTTCCTATTGGGGCAACTAATATGGTTGAGGGAATTTTTGCAAATGCTTCTATTCACAAAAAATTGAAAGAATTGATCCAGTCTAAAGACAAGGCCTTTACCGGAGGTAAGGGCGATGAGGGCGGATGGGTGCCTAACATCACCAACATCGACGCTTTGGAGATTCAATCCCAGGCATGCGAGGAAGTTGGCGATGAGCTCGGTATTGAAATCAGGCCCGCTTTGGACATGGCGGCATCCGAATTATGGGATGCGAATGAGCAGAAATACGTTTATGCTCAGGATGATATCAAGCGAGACACTGGCGACCAGATTGATTTCGTAAAAGATATTATTGATACTTATAAAATGTTTTATGTAGAAGACCCATTTGATGAATCAGACTTTGAGGGATTCGCTCAATTGACCTCCAAGGTTGGGGATAAATGCCTAATCTGTGGTGATGATTTGTTCGTAACCAACAAGGAGCTTTTAGCTAAGGGAATTGAAATGAATGCTGCTAATGCAATCATTATCAAGCCTAATCAAATCGGTTCATTATCTGAAACTCACGCTACCGTCAAACTGGCTAAGGAGAATGGTATTGTGCCTGTTGTTTCCCACAGGTCTGGTGAAACTACTGATGAAACTATTGCCCACTTGGCTGTTGGATTTAACTCTCCAATGATTAAGACAGGAGCCATTGGTGGTGAAAGGATAGCTAAACTAAATGAGTTGATTCGCATAGAGGAAGAACTTCCAAATTCAAGAATGGGTAAATTCTAAAAAAAAGTTTTGGAGATTGAAAATTATGTCAAAAGTAATTCTTGATTACGATAAATGTGATGGTGCTGACTGCGCAGAATGTGCTGACGTTTGCCCAATGGAAGTATTAGTTCTTGAAGGAGATAAGATTACTATTAACAATCCTGAAGAATGTAGTTATTGTGAAGTATGTATGGACGTTTGTCCAAACGAATGTATTAAAATTGAAGATGATTTTTAAATTGTAGGTGAAAATATGGTAAATGAAGAACTTTTAATAGACTTAGACAATTATTTAGCTGCTGGATTACACATCGGTACCCAGCAAAAAACTAGTGACATGGAAAAATACATATTCAGAGTAAGATCTGACGGTTTATACGTATTAGACATTCAAAAAACCGATGAAAGAATCAGGCAAATCGCAAAATTACTCGCTAAATATGACCCAGATGACATTTTAGTAGTGGCTACCCGTCAATACGGTCAAGCTCCTGTTAAAAAATTCGGTGAATTAACCGGCGCTAAAACCATTCCTGGTAGATTCATCCCTGGTACTTTAACCAACCCTAATTACGCTAAATTCATTGAACCAAAAATCATTGTAGTAACTGACCCAAGATCAGACGCACAAGCTATCTTAGAATCCAAACAAAATGGTATTCCAGTTATTGCATTATGTGATACTGAAAACTTACTCAGTTTCGTTGACATTGCAGTGCCTGTAAACAACAAAGGTAGAAAAGCTATCGCTTTAGTTTACTGGTTGCTTGCAAGACAAATCTTAAGAGAAAGAGGAGACATCCCAGAAGACGGTGACCTTGATATTGATGCAACTGAATTCGAACTTAAATTCTAAGTGAGTTAACATGTTAAGACAACCTGCTGTTGCTGGAGCATTCTATCCAGAAGACCCTGAAACTCTAAAAAGGCTTATTGAAAGCTGTTTTTTAGATGATTCAGGCGTAGGATACATTCCTGAATTGAATTCATTTAAAGGTAGAGAGTATCCTATCAACGTTATGGTTCCGCATGCAGGTTATCAATATTCTGGTGCAATAGCCTCAAAAGGTTATTGTGAAATCGTTAAGAATGGTTTTCCTGAAGTTTTTATAATTTTAAGTCCAAACCATACCGGATACGGTAGCGAGATTTCAGTCTTTAATGAGGGTGAATGGATTACTCCATTAGGCAGTGTTGAAGTCGATGAGGAATTTGCTGAAGGCATAATTGAGTTTTCAGACATTGCTTCTGCCGATTTCACCGCTCATATTCGTGAACACAGCATTGAAGTTCAGCTACCTTTCCTACAATATTTTTCTGCTGATTTTAAGATAGTGCCTATAACAATAGGCAATCAAAATTTTGTCACTTCAAACGATCTCGCCAATGCGATTTTCGAGGCGGGAAACAGGTTAAACAAGTCATATTGTGTTATTGCAAGTACTGACCTGTCTCATTTTAACACTCACGAAAGGGCAAACAAGGTTGACGGTTTTGTTCTTGAGGACATTGGTGAAATGAATGAGTTCAAACTGTTTGAAGAGGTTGTTCAGTACAATATTACCATGTGTGGTTATGGTCCTGTCATGACCACAATTTCACTTTCAAAGCGTTGTGGCAAAACCGATGCTGAGATTTTGGCTTATGGGACCAGTGGGGATGTAACCGGTGATTTTACTTCAGTGGTTGGTTATGCTTCAGGTGTTTTTAAATAAGGTGTATTTATGATTGCTAAGGCTTCTGCTCCGGCTAAAACTATATTATTTGGTGAACATTCCGTAGTTTATGGTGAACCTGCTATTGCAGGTGCCGTTAACAAAAGGGCATATGTTACCGTTAAACCGTCAGATAATGATGCAACTATTTTCAGGGCTCCTGACATTGGTTTTGAAGCGGAACTGCTGACAAAACATAAGAAATACATTTTATTGAAAGGAAAACCAGGTATTATTAGATATATTTTAGAAGCTCTTTATAAGGTTCACGACCACACTCCAATCGACATCACATTGAATTCAAACGTTCCTATCGGTTCAGGTTTGGGTTCATCAGCAGCCGTTACCGTGGCTACTCTCGCTGCATTATACCGTTACCATAATATTCGTTTCAATAAGAAATCCCTTGCTCATGACGCGCATATGGTTGAACAGGCCGTTCAGGGTGTTGCAAGTCCTCTGGACACTTTGGTTTCCACTTATGGTGGACTTGTTTACTTGTCAAGGAACAAGAAGGTTGAGCATTTCAACGTCAATTTCAACGTGCCTTTTGTTGTCGGATACACTACCAAACACGGAAATACAGGCAAGATGGTTAAGGGTGTCAAGAATCTTAAGACTAGAAATCCGAAGATTATCAATCCTGTCATCACTTCAATGGGCAACCTGACCAACTATGCCAAGCAGGCAATCTTGAAGAGGGATTTTGCCAAGATCGGTGAATTGATGAATATTAATCATGGTTTTCTTGATGTTTTAGGGGTCAATACTTTGGAATTGTCCCGTATGGTTTATAATGCAAGGGAAGCTGGTGCAATAGGTTCCAAGACCACCGGTGCAGGTGGAGGGGGCAGCATAATTGCGCTTTGCCCGGGCAAGGTTGATGAGGTTGCAGAGGCAATCAGTCGTGATGACAATATTTTAAAGATTAGGTTTACACGTAAAGGAGTTTCTTCAAGGGTTTACAAGTGATTAAATGATTATTTTAAAGATTGGCGGAAGCATCTTGACCAATAAGGATTCAATTGAAAGTGAAGTGGATGCCGCAAGCCTTAAAAGAATCGCATCAGAGATAAAAAGGTCTTTTGACAATTCCTCTAAGGAACTGATCATTGTTCATGGTGCAGGTTCATTCGGACATCCCCCAGCTAAGAAACACAAGATTGGGGAGGCTTTTGATGAGTCACAATATCCTGAGAAAAGATTGGGCTTTTGTGAAATACAAAATGAGGTCAAAAGGCTGAACATGTTTGTCTGTGAGGCATTCATCAGGCAAGGTTTGCCCACAATTGCAATTCCCGCTTCAAGCTTCATAACCGCCAATGACAAAAGAATAACTAAGGGCAATCTTGATTTGTTTAAGAGGTACTTAGGCAAGGGTTTCATTCCGGTCATTTATGGGGATGTTGTGCTTGACGATGAATTGGAGTTCTGCGTCATTTCAGGCGATCAGATCATCCAGTACCTGTCAGTTAATTTGACCCCTGACAGGGTTATTTTGGGAACAGATGTTGATGGGGTTTACAACAAGAATCCTAAAACACATGAGGATGCGCTATTTTTTGACAAGTTCACATCACTTGAGGATTTGGACACTTTGGAAGGAACTACCAATGTGGATGTGACCGGCGGTATGGTCGGCAAGATTAAGGAACTTTTATATTTAGCAGATTTAGGAATTGAATCTAAAATAATAAATGCTGAAGTTGAAGATAATATTTTCAAAGTGCTAGAAAACAAGGAAGTTAAAGGAACTGTAATTTCAAGGGGAAATTAATATATGATTTCAGATAGAAAATTAGAGCATTTATTAATTTGTGAAAATTATGACGTTGAGTTTAAGGACAAGACTACCGGTTTTGAGGACATTGAACTGATTCATAATGTCCTTCCTGAAATAGACAAGAACGATATCGACTTGTCAACCGAAGTCTTCGGTAAGAAGTTAGACTCACCTTTATTCATAACCGCCATCACTGGCGGTCATCCTGCAGCCAAAGATGTCAATAAGCAATTGGCTATTGCTGCAGAGAATAATGGCATTGCTTTAGGTGTTGGCTCTCAACGTGCAGCTTGTGAGCATCCTGAATTGGAGGACACTTACACTGTTGTTCGTGAAAACGCACCGGACTGTTTGCTGGTGGGCAATATCGGAGCGCCACAATTGAACCTTGCAGAAAAGGCAGTGGAGATATTGGATGCGGATATTCTTGCAATTCATCTGAATCCTCTTCAGGAATCAATTCAGCCTGAAGGGGACCTGGATGCAAGAGGATACATTGACATGGTCCATCAAATCACTGAAAGCGTTGATATTCCAATATTGGCGAAGGAAACAGGCTGCGGAATATCTGGCGAATCAGCGAAGATACTGGTTGATGCAGGCGTTGACTTTATAGACATTGAAGGTGCCGGAGGAACCAGTTGGGCTGCCGTTGAAACATACCGTGCAGATGACAGGTATCTCGGTGAAGTGTTCTGGGATTGGGGAATTCCAACAGCGATAAGCACTGTGGAAGTAACCAATGCAGTCAATGTTCCGGTCATTTCATCCGGAGGAATAAGAACAGGTCTTGAAGCCGCCAAGGCTATTGCCCTTGGTGCTGATGCAGTTGGCATGGCATTGCCATTTCTTAAAAATTGCGCTTCTCAGGAAGCATTAAACACATTTATTAATAGATTTAATGACTCACTAAGAATTGCTATGTTTTTAGTTGGAGCAAATAACATTGAAGAATTGAAACAATCTAATCTGGTCATTCGCGGAAAAACAAGGGAGTGGCTAGATGAGAGAGGTATTAACACAAAAGTTTATTCAAGGAGATAAAACATGAGCGTTGAAGTTATCGCTATTGGGGGATATCAGGAAGTCGGGAAAAACATGACTGCTATCCGCATAGGTGAAGATGTTGTTATTTTTGATATGGGAATTCACCTCGACAGGATTAGCATGCACGAGGACACTGATATCGACAGAATGCATAGTTTAGACTTGATTGAAAGGGGAGTTATTCCGGACGACACATTGATGAAGGATGTCGATGGTAAGGTTAAAGGAATAGTATTCTCTCACGGTCACTTGGACCACATAGGTGCGGTTGCCAAATTGGCTCACAGGTATGATGCACCATTGATCGGAACTCCTTATACTGCGGCATTGATTGAAAAGCAGATTAAAGGGGAACGCAAGTTCAAGGTAAACAACCCGATTAAAGTCTTAAACCCTGGAAGCAAGGTGAAGCTTTCAAAAGACATAACACTGGAATTCGTACAGTCAACACACAGTATTCCACAAGCTGTATTTCCAGTATTGCACACTCCGGAAGGAGTCATAGTATATGCATTGGACTTTAAATTTGACAATCATCAAAAGGTATCACCGCCGCCTGATTACAAGAGACTAAGGGAATTGGGCAGGAAAGGTGTGCTTGCATTGATAGTTGAAACAACCAATGCCAAGAATTACGGTGAGGTGAAGACTCACTCCGAAAGAATCGCAAGAAACATCCTGGAAGATGTTATGAGAGGACCTTTGCATGAGAAGACCGGTATGATTGTCACCACATTCTCATCTCACGTTGAGCGTGTGCAGGCCATAGCTGACATTGCAAAGAAAAGCCATAGGGAAATATTCTTCCTTGGCCGTTCAATGGAAAGGTTCTGTGGAATTGCACAGAAATTGGGAATTTTGAAATTGCCTAAGAACGCAAGCATCTACGGCTCTCCAAAGGCAGTGAACAGGGCTTTGATGAAGGCCGATGAGGACCGTGCAAACTACCTGCTTGTAACTACAGGCCACCAAGGTGAACCTGACGCATTGCTTCCAAGGATTGCCAATGGAAGAACTCCATTCAACATCAAGAAGGGAGACAATATCATTATTTCAGCACCGATCATTCCAAACCCTACAAATGCCGCTAACAGGCACATCATGGAGAGGAGATTGAAATTGAAGGGTGCAAGAATCTATCCTAATGCTCACGTTTCCGGACACGCAGGAAGGGAAGACCACAGGGAATTCCTGAGAATGCTGAAGCCTCAGCATATCATACCTGCCCACGGGGACTTATCAATGCTTGCGGCTTATGCTGAACTAGCGGAAGAGGAAGGATACAGAATCGGATATGACATTCATATCCTAAGAAATGCTCAAGCACAAGTTTTTAAAAGTTAAAAGAGGGATATAATGAGTGATGTAAAAGAAGTACTCGGAAATTATTTAACCGACATTACAAAAACAATTGAAGAAGAATTATCCGCAATTACTCCAGATAATCTTGCAGAAGCATCCGTTTATCTTACAAGAGCTGGGGGAAAAATGTTAAGGCCAGGTTTAACATTGATAACTGCTGAAGCTGTTGGAGGAGAACGCAAATCCGCTCTTAAAGCTGGTGCGGCTATCGAGTTGATCCATACATTTTCACTTATCCACGATGACATCATGGATCAGGATGACATGAGAAGGGGAATGCCTTCAGTCCACAAGGTTTGGGGCGATGACGTTGCAATTCTTGCAGGGGACACATTATTCTCTAAGGCTTTTGAGATAATCATCCGTTCCGAAGACACCAGTTCAGAGCAGAACAACAAGGCTTTGGCCACTGTTGCTGATGCATGCGTTAAAATCTGTGAAGGTCAGGCATTGGACATGGGCTTTGAGGAAAGGTTCGATGTGACCGAGGACGAGTACATGGAAATGATTTTCAAAAAGACAGGTGCACTTATTGCAGCCGCAACTAAAGCAGGCGCAATCATGGGTGGAGCTGATGATGAAGTCATTGATGCAATGTATGAATACGGCAGATTGATAGGTCTTGCATTCCAGATTCAGGACGATTACCTTGACCTTGCCTCCGATGAGGAAACATTAGGCAAGCCGATCGGTTCCGACATCGGCAAGGGCAAGATGACTATCATTGCAATTAAGGGTTTGGCCAGTGATGATTCCGGAAGATTGCTTGAAATCTTAAAAGCTGAAAACAATTCACCCGAAGAAGTGGATGAGGCCATTCAATTTTTAACAGATTGCGGAGCCATTGAATATGCTCGCAATTTGGCTTTGGAATCAGTTGACAAGGCTAAAGAAGTGCTTGAAATATTGCCTGACAATGAGTCTAAACAAGTGCTTGCAGACATTGCTGATTTCGTACTTGGGAGAAGTTCCTAAACTCTCTCATTTATTCTCTTTTTTTTAAAAAATTAGTGATTCCATGCAGAACATGGAATCAAAAACTCGGGTATTAATACACTTTTTATGTCAGTCGAGATTTGAAATTTCTATTTTTAAAGTAACATGTTTTTTTTCAAAGAAGTGAGTATTTGGATGAATTTTTGAAAACGCCAAATAGAAATTTCCGTGTTTGGGATAATGCCTAAGCACTATCAAATATTGTTATGTTACTCTTTTTATTTATGATTTTTCTTTGATTTGAGGTCAATTTTTCATTCTCAAAACAATATTTCACTCCCAAACAATAAATTATTTAAATGTTTTATACACAATTTATATTCATGAAAGGAATAATTGGAGCAATATGTGGGGATATTATAGGGTCTCCCTATGAATTCCACTCAATCAAAACAAAAGAATTTGATTTATTCAATAACCGGTCACAATTCACTGATGACACTGTTATGACACTTGCAATAGCCAAATGGCTATGCGAGGATAAGACCTCAAAAGACGTTCTGATAGATAATCTTAAGTTTTTCGGCAATCAATATCCCAATGCAGGCTACGGCGGAAGATTCATCAAATGGATTTTCGACGAGTCATCAAAGCCATACGGCAGCTGGGGAAACGGTTCGGCGATGAGGGTTTCACCATGCGTATGGGCTGCCGACTCATTTGAGGAAGCACATGAGCTTGCAAGGCTATCCGCCATTGTCACCCACGATCATCCCGAAGGAATCAAGGGGGCATTGGCAACAGCAGATGCAATCTACCTTGCAAGGGCAGGCGGAACCAAGGATGAGATTAAAAATCATGTCGAAAGGGAATACGGCTATAACTTATCCGTTCCTCTAGATGAGATTAGGCCAATCTACAATTTCGATGTTTCATGCCAGGGCAGTGTCCCTGAGTCCATAATATGTTTTTTAGAGGCTGATGACTATGAAGACACTATCAGAAACACTGTTTCTCTTGGCGGTGATGCAGACACTCAAGCGGCCATTGCGGGAAGCATTGCCTCTGCATATTGGGATGTTCCTCAAAATATTGTGGAGGAATCCGTGATGCGTCTGGATGATTTCCTTTTGGACGTGTTCATGGAATTTGAAGAGAAATTCATGTTACAAAACATTTAAGTATATTGAACATCTATGTTTAACATGGAGTGAATATATGAGAAATAGAATAATATTCAGTTTTATTATTCTTTTAACATTATTTTTATCTATTTGTGCAATATCTGCAAGTGAAAATGCAACTTGCGATAATTTGACTTCCGCTGATGAGGACAGTGATATGGAATTGCTGTCAGTCGGTGATGTTGAAGACAATGCTGATGCGAACAAGTCATCAACCGAGATTTCAGCGGAGGATAAAGTGTCATATGTTGATTATGAGGACACCTTCACAGTCAAGTTGACTTCCAACGGAACCGATTTGGCAAACAAGTCAGTCATAATCACTTTGAATGATGAAAAGTATAATAAAACAACTGATTTAAATGGGCAGGTAAGCATTAAATTCAAGCTTAAGGCCGGAGTTTACAATGTCACATATTTCTTTGACGGTGATGAGAACTACACATCTTCAAACGGGACCTCCACACTTACCGTGAAATCCGATTTGAAGACTTCACTGAACCTCATCGATAAGAATACCAATTACTGTGAAGGCATATTGGCTGTTTTCCAATTGAAGCTGGTTGACATTTACGGCAATCCCGTCGCTTCCAAAAGCGTCAGGATCAAGGTAGCCGGAAAAACCTATACTGCAAAGACCAATTCAAAGGGCGTTGCAACATTCTACGTTTCACTTAAGAAGGGGACAAACACTCTGCAGTATTATTTTTACGCTAATGGACAATACCTGGAGTCATCCGACAGCAAGACCATTGTCGTCAAGTCCAAACTATCCAAGGGAAACGGATACTGGGTCAACAAATGGTCCATGAAGAAGGTTAACCTTAAAAAGCTTTCCAAAAGGGGAACCAAGCACATATTCCTGCTTCACACAGTATTTGACAAGTACGGCAAGAACACCGTCTTGAAATGGATCAAGAAAGCCCACAAGTATGGCATGCAGGTTCACATTTGGATGTCCGTTTTCTACAAGAACGGAAAGTTCGTTCATGCATCCAGCAAGAAGGGAGCCATTAACTATAAGCATATTAACAAGATAATCAAGAAGGCCAAGTATTACGCCGGATTCAAGGAAGTTGATGGGATACATTTCGATTACACCCGATTCGGTGGCAATGCTCATAAGTACAAGAATGCCGTTAAGGCAGTGAATTACTTCATTGAGAAGGCCAGCCATTCAGTAAGGGATGTTCATCCTGGAATCATTGTTTCCTCGGCGGTCATGCCGGAGCCTAGTTCCATGAAGAAGTACTATGCGCAGGACATCTCAACAATGTCCAAGCATCTTGATGTTCTTGTCCCGATGATTTATAAGGGCAATTATCATGCCAGCTCCAAGTGGATCAAGAAGATTACCAAGCAGTTCGCCAAGAAATCCAAGGGCGCTAAAATCTGGGCTGGGCTTCAGACCTACAAGTCAGATTCAAACATTAAGAAACTGTCCTACAAGGCATTGATGAAGGATGCCAAGAACGCTAAAAAGGGCGGAGCCGCTGGCGTTGTATTGTTCCGTTGGGGCTTGTCCGCATTGCTGAACTTTAAGAAATTATAATTTCTTCTCTTTTTTCTTTTTTAACTTTTTCAACTGGTTCATGAACCTTTCATCATAGTTTCTGGATATGTCCTCGTACTTGTTCCAGATTCCGATTGCGGTTTCAGGTATGACGTTTCGCTTGTCCTCGGAGAACTTGGTGTAGGTGTGCATCATCTCTTTTGAGTCGGATATTATCAGCTTCACGAATGGGATGTCTGCCTTTTGGATGTTTATGTCATTTTCCGCAAACAGTCCGATGATGTCGTATTCCTCATTGTTGATGTAGCATGTCGGCGATGCGAGGATGTTTATTTTCAGGTCTGTCCTGTTTTTCAAGGCTTTCACAAGGGATTCTCCCTCGTTTTCGAATAGGAATCCTATTCTCATGTTTATTGACTTTTTCGCCCTTTTAATGATTTCAAGTTCCTGGGCTATGATTTTTTCAACGCCGTATATTCTCCATATAGGTGCCTGCACCTGGCTCATGCCGTTTTCATAAATATAGGTCAGCCTTGTTATCGTGTCGTCAATCTCACTGTTCACTCGTTCCCTTTCACGCCCCAATACTTCCACGGGTGACTTGACATTGTATGTCAGGGGTCTTCCGTCCTCCACGTCAATGTAGTTTTTCTTTGCCAATTCCTTTAAAACGTCATATATTTTGCTTCTTGGGATTCCGGATTCTTCGGCTATTTCGCTTGCTGTTGATGAGATTAGTGAAGTCAGGGTGACGTATGCCTGGGCTTCATACATTGTGAGCCCGATTCCTTTTAGTACTGATATGTTTTCATCCATGCTATTTGTTCTGTAATTCCCAATATATATTTGTTACTTTTCACCCTTGCAAAGTGACAAAATATTTATATATGCTTCAAATCAACCTATAATTATAACTATTTAAAGAGGTTATTATTATGGCAGACGGATTAGATATGTTTTGTTATCAATGTTCCCAAACCGCTAAAGGTACCGGATGTACCGTAAGTGGAGTTTGTGGTAAGAAACCAACCGTAGCAAGATTACAGGATAACTTAATCTTCACTATGAAAGGAATAAGTGCATACAACTACAATGCAAACGCTTTAGGAAAATTCAACCCTGAAATCGATGCATTTTTAACCAAAGGATTATACACTACACTGACCAACGTCAACTTTGACGTTAACGACCTCGTGGCACTCGCACTCGAAGCAGGTAAAGTGAGCGTTGACGTGATGAGATTGCTCAAGGACGCACACATAGAAGCATACGGCGAACCACAACCTGTGGAAGTTAAAGTCGGAGCACAGGAAGGACCAGCAATCATCGTAACCGGTCACGACCTAAAGGCATTGGAAGAATTATTAAAACAGGTTGAAGGAACAGACATCAAAGTCTACACCCACTCAGAAATGTTGCCAGCACACGGATACCCTGGACTCAACAAGTACGAAAACCTTGCAGGACAATTAGGAGGAGCATGGCACGACCAAAGAACCGTATTCAAAAAATACAATGCAGCAATCGTTGGAACCAGTAACTGCGTACTCCCAGCACTGGACGCATACAAGGAAAGAATGTTCACAATGGATGTAGCAAAACTCGAAGGCGTAAAAACCGTGGAAGACTACGACTTCTCCGAAGTAATCGAATGCGCAAAATCCCTCGGATCCCTCGAACCTGAAGAACTGACCACTATCACAACAGGTTGGAGTGCAGGAGCAATCGTCGAACACGCCGACAAAATCAAGGAACTTGTCCTCGACGGCAAAATCTCCAGATTCTTCGTAGTCGGAGGATGTGACAAGGCAGCAAAACACAACGACTACTACAGGGAATTCGTGCAAAACCTGCCTAAAGACACAGTCATCCTGACACTCGCATGCGGAAAATACAAATTCAACGACCTTGACCTTGGAGACATTGAAGGAATCCCAAGACTACTGGACGTAGGTCAATGTAACGACACTATTGTAGCTGTGGATGTTGCACTGGCATTATGCGACTTATTTGACATGGAATTGAACGAATTGCCATTGACAATCGTCCTCTCCTGGATGGAACAGAAAGCAGCAGCAGTGCTCTGGGCATTATTATACCTCGGAAAAACCGACATGTGGCTCGGACCGGTGCTCCCTGCATGGTGTAACGATGACATCATAAGTGTTTTAGTCGAAAACTACAACCTCACTCCAACCACTGGAGATGCAATAGCTGACATTAAAACAATTATGGGAGAATAGGCGTATGAGTGAAGATATTAAAGCAAAAGCTTTAGAAATCCAAACTTTAGTTGAATATCAGGACGACACTGTAGTCAGCCGTGAAGTAATCAAAAAGGAACTCGGTACAGTAACATTCTTTGCCTTCGATCAAGGACAGGGATTGTCCGAACACTCAGCTCCTTTTGATGCGATGGTTCAAATAATCGATGGTGAAGCTGAAATAACAATTTCAGGTGTTAAGCACACTGTCAAGGCAGGTGAAATAATCATCATGCCTGCAAACGAACCGCACGCGCTTCAGGCAGTGAACAGTCCATATAAAATGATTTTAACCATGATCAAATCTGATTAAATTCATTTAAAAGGAGTATTGTCGGGTGAAAACACACTCGATAATAACTTTCTACTTTTTAAAGGTGATTTTTTTATGGCGTGGCGTTGTATTGTATGCGATTACATTTTTGAAGGCGATGAATTGCCTGAGGACTATGTTTGCCCGTTATGTGGCGTTGGCCCTGAACAGTTTGAAGAGGTTAAAGATTAACTTCACCATTTTTTCCAGAACATTATCGGTTCATCTATATTTCACAAATAAAATATTCTTTTTTCAATCATTTCTTTTATTTAATAATAAAAATGATTGATATTTTAACTGTTTTTTACAATAATCATAAAAATAATTAATCATTATTTTAAGTAAATGATGGTTTCAAATCGTCCGATATTTTCAAAATTTTCATAGTTCCAATTCGCAGGTGCTGAACAGGACAGCTTTCCCTGCAAGAAAAACCTTGTCGTCAACTACTCTGCAATACAGGATTCCACTACGCTTGGAAGCCTGATAAGCAATGATTTCATTCTTATTTAACCGTCCGGACCAGTAAGGTGCAATATGACAATGCCCCGAACCGCAAACCGGATCCTCGGCAATGTTCAATCTTGGAGCGAAAGACCTTGAAACACAATCATGACTCTCGCCTTTGGCAGTAATGTGCACCAGCAATCCGTCCAACTTCTCCAACTTGTCCAAATCCGGCTTGAAACCGACAACATCATCAGCACTCTCAAGAACGCACAGCAAGTCACGTGACCTGTAAACCTCCCGGGGCATGACTCCCAATGCATCAATGATTTTGCCTGTGATTTCAACCTCCTCAAGTTCATAAGCGGGAAACTCCATTTCATACAGTTCGCCATTTCTTGTTATGATTAAATCAACATCATCTTTTGTCTTGAAATGAACCTTTGGAGTGTCCTCGTAGAAATTGAGTATCACATAAGCAGTTGCAAGGCTTGCATGGCCGCAAAGGTCAACCTCGCCTCCAGGAGTGAACCATCGGATATGATAATAATCATCAGCTTTAACTGCAAAGGCGGTTTCAGATAAGTTGTTTTCAACAGCAATGTTCTGCATCAGCTCATCGCTAATCCACTCGTCAAGTATGCAGACCGCTGCTGGATTGCCCTTAAACAGTTCTCCTGTGAATGCATCAACAATGTATTGTCTCATTTCTTCCACCAAATCATGATCCAATCGGCCTTGTCCTTGACATTAAAGTACTTGCCGTTTTCAAAAGTGAGTATCCTTTCCAGATAATCTCTTAATAATTCTTTTTCTTCATCACTGTACAGGTCAAGGCGGAACTTGCCGTTGTCCATGGCCTCATCAATGCTTTCATATTCCCGATAATTGTTCAAATCAAACCTCTCGACATTCGCATAGATTCCTATGTTGAAGAGTATGTTGAAGAAATAATTGTAATCCGGAAAATCCTCGGTCTTGATTCCAAGCTCCCTATCGAAATCCTTCTCGATTTTCTTGTTTTCCGGCCCGAAAATGGTTATGAAAACATACTTGTTGGCTATCTTGTCCAATTCACATAGCACTTCCTCAATGGGGATGATTCCATTCAGGGACCTTGAACACACCACAACGTCAACATCGCCTATTTCATCATAACTGATTTCCTCAATGGGCTTCAGGATGGTTTCAATGTTGTCAATATCATTTTCGCCTGCTCTTTTTTCAAGATACTCCAGCATTTTAGGGGAGGAATCAATCCCAATGACTCTTTTGACCCTTTTGGCAATAGGTATGGTCACTGACCCTTCGCCGCAGCCCACATCAAGGACAGTGTCGTTTTCATCAAGGATGAGCTTGTCGAACAATGCTATCTGATAGTCCTCCTTGCGTGTGCGCTTAAAGAATCCAGGCGCCGCCTTATCCCAATCCTTGTCCTTTTTGCCTTCAAGCTTTTCAGCCCAAAATGCAGTCCAGTCAACATCATTCGGGTTTTCAATACATTGTCTCATGGTATCACTTAAAAATCTTTTCTCATTGAAATGACAGTGTTGTCATCTTCAAATCCTTCAATGTTTGCAATCTTATGGTAATTCAGCTTCTCATATAATCCGATTGCTGGAAGGTTATTTTTACCGGTTATGATGAATGAATGCTTGTATCCTTCTTGTTTTGCATTCTTCTCCAGTTCCTTGAGGAGTTCGGATGCGATGCCTCTTCTGCGGTATTGCGGTTTAACGTAAACCCTCTTGAACTCAACGCTGTCATCACTCATGACCCTGTAGCTTGCGCAAGCCACATTGGTGTTGGAGTCAATGAGCAGAATCACCACATGGGGCTTTTCAAGGCTGTTGTACTCATCATACCTGGACAGTTCATCTCCGATGCGGCGATAGTATCCCTTGTCCAGTTCCCTTACAAGCTCAAGAAACCTCTCATCCTTTTCATCAGTAACGACAGTCTTCATTTTATAATTGTTTTCCCGGTCAATACGTTCTGGTAATCCTCATAGTTTTCCTTCAAAAGCCTTGGAATGTCCAGTTCATAAGGGCACTTGTCCACGCATGCGTAGCACTCGATGCAGTCCTTAGTGCCTTCCATAATCTTCTGTGTCCTCTCGTCCATGTTCGGCTCTGTTGGAAAGCGCCTGATCCATAGTGACATTCTGGCGCAGAGGCTGATGTTGATGTCTTCAGGGCATGGCATGCAGTATCCGCAGCCACGGCAGAAATTGTCTCCAAGCTCTTCCTTGTCATGCTCTATGTCTTGCCTCAGTGAATCGTCGATAATCATGTCCTGAGGGTATGAGAGGAACTCTTCAAGCTCGCTCATATGCTGTATTCCCCAGATTGGTAGGACATTGCTGAACTGGTTCATGAATGCGAAGCTTGCCTTTGCATTCTTAAGCAATCCTCCACCCATCGCCTTCATTGCAATGAAACCGACATCCAGTTTCCTGCATTTCTCAACAAGTTCCAGCTCCTCCTTTCCGCTTAGATAGGAGAATGGGTACTGCAGGGTTTCATACAATCCGCTGTCAAGTGCCTCATGGGCCAATGTGACCTTATGGGTGGTGATTCCAATGTGCCTGATTCGGCCCTCTTCCTTTGCCTCAGCCATTGCTTTTGCAAGCTCATCGCCTTCCTTTGGGCAGAATGAAATGTTGTGGTGCTGATACAGGTCAAGATAATCTGTTCTCAACTCCTTGAGGGTGGTTTCCAGGTCATTCCAGAAATCCTCAGGTGTTTCCGCTGCTGTTTTTGACGCTAGATAAATGTTGCTTCTCACGTCTTCGAATGCCCTTCCCAGCTTCTCTTCGCTGTCGGTGTAGAAACGCGCAGTGTCGTAAAAGTCGACTCCTGACTCGTATGCCCTGTTCAGTATTGCAATGGAGTCATCCATGTTTCTTCTCTGAATCGGCAGTGCGCCGAATCCTATCTTGTTCACTTCCAAATTTGTTTTTCCAAGTCTCACTTTATCCATAACCGTTCATTTTTAAAATAACATATAGAATTAGTATGATAATCAGTATTATGATTGATGTTCTGGCGGAGAAGAATCTTGTCCTCTTGAATTCCTTGTCCTTGACCTCTCCGGTTTTCATGATTCTTTCCTTTTCAAAGGAGCATTTCTGATAAATCTTTTCAATGTCGTTAGGCAACCTGCCGTGCTCGTTAAGCATGCTTATGGTCTTGTTGAGGTACTTGACTGCCTCCTGGTCATCGCCAAGGTTTACGCAGCAGAACGCCGCCTTGTAGTTGAAGTTGGTTTTAAGCTCCAGCTCATCATCATTGAGCTTGCCCTCATATTGGATGCAGTTCTTGAAGCATTTCAATGCTTCCTTATACTCCCTCAACTCATACAGCGCATCCCCTTTGGCGTTGAATGCGATGAGTGTGTCCTCCTGCAGCAGGGACTTTTCAAGGTATTCGAGGGCTTCACGGTTCTTGCCGGTCTTTTGAAGCATCTGGCCCTTGTACAGGTCGCTCTTTTGGTCCGAACCGAACTGGTTCTCATAGGAATTCACTCCCCTCAGGGCATCATCATACCTTTTTGCCTGTATTAAAAGCTCCACCCTTGCCATTATAAGCTCTTTTTTGGATATTCGGGGTTTTTCAATCTTGCTGTATGATGAATACCTGTCCTGTGCCTTGTCCATATAGGTCAGGGCCTCATCTATATGGCCCTTGTTGAACCTTGACATTGCCTTGTCGCATAATGCGTTGATTGAGCGTGGCTGCCTTTCAAGGTACTCGTCAAAGTACTTCTCGCCGTAATCCCCATTGTCATGGGTGGCGTCGTAGTACTGGTAGTAGATTCCCTTCTCCTCAAGAGCAGGCAAGTAATCGTTTTCAATCAGCAGGTCCAGAATGCCAATGTATGATGCAACATCATCTTTCCCGTGTCTTTTCCTAGCTAGTTTAAGAGCTTCCTTTTCATTACCTTCACTAATATATTGCTTTGCTGTTTCAACATATTCGCTCATTGTACCATCCTATTTTTTTTAACTAAACTCTTAATTAAAATACTCTCACTATATTTATATATTTTTAGTTAAATAAATAATAATACTTATTTTATTAATGATTTAAATTGTGATGATTAAATGAATGATTTAGAAGAAATTATCTATAGGCATGCTTTACTCAATGCAGCCAAACATAAGGGATCCGCAAATCCCGGTGCTGTAATGGGTTCAATCATGTCAAACGAACCTGAACTCAGAAGCAGGGCAAAGGAAATAGGTCCAATGTCCGGTAAAATCGTGGCACAAGTCAATGCATTAAGCCCTGAAGAGCAGCAGGCTGAAATGGAAAAGCTGGGTGTGGAAGTTCAAGAGAAAAAACCGAAAGCCAAGGAAAAAGGCCTTCAGGAGCTTCCGGGAACACATGAAAACATCGTGTTGAGATTCGCACCAAACCCAAGCGGACCGCTGCACATCGGACACTCCCGTGCAGCAGTGCCTAATGCCGAATACGTTAAAAGGCACAATGGAAAACTGATTTTAAGGATAGAGGACACTGACCCTAAAAGGGTCTTTGAACCAGCGTATGAGATGATTCCTGAAGACCTGGAATGGCTTGGAATCAATCCGGATGAGATAATCTATCAGTCCTACAGGTTCGACATCTATTATGATTACGCACGCCAGCTCATCGAGAAGGGTGCAGCCTACATGTGCACATGTGACGGCGGGGACTTCAAGGAATTGAAGGACAACTGCAAGGCATGTCCATGCCGTGACAATACCGTTGAGGAAAACCTTGAACTGTGGGAGAAATTCGACACCATGCAGGCGGGCGAAGCCGTTCTTCGCGTAAAGACTGACATTGAGCATAAGAACCCTGCAATCCGTGACTGGGTTGCAATGAGGCTCGTTGACGAGACCCATCCAAGGCTGGGCAACAAGTACAGGATATACCCTATGATGAACTTCTCAGTGGCTGTGGATGACCATCTTATGGGATTGACACATGTGCTTAGGGGAAAGGACCATCTTGCAAACACCGAAAAGCAGAAATACCTATATGACCATATGGGCTGGGACGTTCCAGAATACATCCATTACGGCCGATTGAAAATGGAGGACATTGCACTCAGTACTTCAAAGGCGATGGCTGGAATAGAGGATGGAACCTACAGCGGATGGGATGATCCAAGGCTCGGTACCCTGAGGGCTATTGCAAGGCGTGGAATCGACCCAAGAACCATCTACAATCTAATCACTGAAATAGGCGTCAAGATGGCTGACTCAGCAATCAGCTGGAAGAAAATCTACGGATTGAACCGCAATTTCCTCGAACCGGTTGCAAACAGGTACTTCTTCTGCGAAGACCCTGTTGAAATAACTGTTGAAGGATACTCTGATGGTAAAATGGACATTGAAAGGCCATTGCACGCAGACCACCTTGACCGTGGAAACAGGCACTTGCAGTTTGACGGAACCGCATACCTTGCCAAATCAGACCTTAAGGATGGCATGTTCAGATTGATGGATGCCGTCAACGTTGATATTAATGGGGATGCTGTCGCATACCATTCAACTTCATTTGAGGATGCACGTGAAGCCAAGGCAAGAATCATCCAATGGGTGCCTGTTGATGAGAATGTAAACGTAAAAATAGTCATGGATGACGCATCCGTCAAGACAGGTCTGGGAGAATCAGCATTGAAGGACTTGAAGGTCGGCGACGTGGTGCAGTTTGAAAGAGTAGGATTTGCACGTCTCGACGAGATTGCCGGCGATGAACTCGTATTCTACTATGCCCATAAGTAGGTGATTAGAATGACCATGTTTACAAACGGGTTTTCAACACTTCAGATGCCTAAGGACTTCGAGCCGGTCAACGCCAAGGACGAATTCACCGAGCTCTACCTGGTGAACACTAAAATCCCAATGTCAATCAAGTTTTCAACAACCCCTACACTGGTGGGGCTTCCAGACATTCGCGCAGACATCGAGAGGAATGTCGTGAACAATGAGAAAATCACTGTGATCAATTCGGATTTCATCGTCATCAACGACAATATCTACTATATGATAATATCATCATTCAACGATGGTGAAAACCAGATGAGACGCAATGAATTCCTGTATGTGGAGGACAACAACCTCTACATTTTCGAATTCACCTACCCTTATGCTGATAGGGAATTGGATGATTTCTATTTAAACATTATTCGCTCTTTGAAAATCAGTGTACCGAAGTATATTGTTGAGAATGGCGAATACAGAATAAATCATGAATAATTTTAAAAAAAAGAAAGTTTTGTTAAAAGATATTTAGTATATCTTTTTAACATCACTTGGTTTAATTGTAATATCTTTACGCCTGTACCTAACAGAGATGTCATCACCGTTAATTGCATAGACTTGGCTGGAATAGGTTTCGCCTAAGTGATTGTATATAATTTCATCGCCCTTCTTGAGCACGACTTCATTATTGTTCAGTGTGATTTTTATATTGTCCCTTGCAGGCTTGCTTCTGATTGAGCCGATATCTGCCTGTGCAGGTTCAACTTCAGGTGAGTTTTTAGCCATGTTGAACACTCTTCTGGTGTTCTCTTCCCTTAGCTTTTGGGTGTAGTCGAGGTCATGTAATTCATCATAGCTTGCTTCAACGTCCAAGTGGGTTTCGTTGATTATAGGCTCGTATTCATCGTATTCGTTGACGTTTCTAATGTAGGATTCCTGCGGCTCGTCCATCTCTGGGATTTCTTCGGTTTCAGGGGATAATTTGTCCTTGACTTCCTGGAAGATTTTTGATCCCTTGATTTTGCGTGTGAACTTGTCAATGTCTTTCCTGTAATCCAGGTCCATGGTGTCTGCTTCTTCTTCTTTCTCTTCGCCGAACAGGTCAGCATCATCGATTGATGCTCCTAGCTTGTAATCCTTGTTTTTATCGACTTTGCTTGGGGTTTTAAGTGTCGGTTCGGAGATTTCCTCCTTGTTTTCCTGGTCAAGCAGGACGTTGGTGATGTCCTTTTCTTCAGCGATGCTTTCCACTTTTTCCTCGCTTTCCTTTGAAGCGGTGCTGATTGCATCGTCAATGTCCTTTTGTGATGCGAGTGAAGGGGTTTCCTCTTCCTTGATGGTTTCACTGATCTTTTCTTCTTTTTCATCATTGATTACTTCTTCAATCAATGGTTCTTCAGTCTTGTTCTTGATGCTTTCCTTAATCTGTCTTAATTCAGCGTCCTCTTCATCCTTGTTAATTTTTTGAGATTCTTTTTCTCTTTCACTGTCTTTTCTTTTTGATTCCTTAATCAATTCGTCGATTGTGAACAGGTCTTTTAATTCGGTTGTGTCTTTGTTATTTTGAGTCATAATATCCATCTGGCTTTGTTTAATTGGTTCTTGAAATTTTTCAACATTATTATCATAATTTATAAGTATTTGATTTTGAGATTCGTATTCGAAACTTTTTAAGTTGTTGTTTTCAACTTCTACTTCAGGCACAATGTAAACATCGTTTTTAGGGGATGTTTCAGTGGTTCTTGCGAAAATGGCGCCTGTGCTTTGTTGGGATGTGCTTGGGGATAAACTACGTCGCTCTCGTGAAGGATTTTCATTTTTATTGCTGCTGATTGCACCGATGGTGTTTTTGCCAGTGTTCAATGCCTTGCTTATACTTTCCGTACTTGGAAGTATTGATCCTTCATCCTTCTCTAACTCATCGCCTTTATAGTGCAGTTTAACTATTATTATCGCTATGATTGCGATGAGAGCTATAGTTATCCAAAGTATTATGGTAATGTCATTCATTATTTCCCAACCCTTTATATTGTATATATTATTTATGTTATTTTCATTAATTTAAATATTTTTATAGGATTTAAATTTTTCACCACAATCCCTCAAATTCCACAATGCTGATTAATATTCATTATTTGATGATATTTTTTAATTATTTAAAGCCTTTGATCCATTCACGAATTGATTTTTCATATCCTGTCGGTTGGTGAGTGTTGATATTTTTCTATAATCAAATAAGAATTTTCAACGATTATATTTAAAACACTTATTTTATATATTGCGAAAATAAAATATAAATTAGATTAATATTTATGAGGATTAATCATGGTTGTTAAAATTAATGAGAACTATCTTAAACTAAAAAGCAGCTACCTCTTTGTGGAAGTGGCTAGAAGAGAAGCAGAATTTTCAAAAGCAAATCCTGACGCAGACATTATCAAAATGGGTATTGGGGACGTTACCAAGCCTTTAGTGCCTGCAGTGGTTGATGCATTCAGAAAAGCGGTAGATGAAATGGCAGATGGTGAAACATTCATGGGTTACGGTCCTGAACAAGGTTATGGGTTCCTAGCAGAGGCTATCATTAAAAATGATTACAACAAATACGGCATCGACCTTGACACTTCAGAAGTGTTCATCAGCGACGGTGCGAAATGTGACACCGGTAACATTCAGGAAATCTTCGGAATAGACAACAAGATTGCAGTCACCGATCCAGTATACACAGTATACGTAGACACCAACGTCATGGCCGGAAGAACCGGTGAAATGGGTGATGATGGAATGTATGAAGGCCTGACCTACCTCAAATGCAATGCTGAAAACGGATTCGTGCCGGCCCTTCCCGAAGAGCCTGTGGACATAATCTACTTATGCTACCCTAACAACCCAACAGGCACAACCTTGACAAAAGACCAATTAAAAGTATTTGTCGACTATGCAAGGGAAAACAATGCCGTGATACTGTTCGATGCGGCTTATGAAGTGTTCATCAACGAGGACAATGTTCCTCACAGCATCTACGAGATTGAAGGTGCAAAGGAAGTTGCAATTGAATTCAAGAGCTTCTCAAAAACCGCAGGATTCACAGGTACCCGTTGCGCATACACTGTTGTTCCTAAGGAATTGAAAGGATTCGACAGTGAAGGAAACGAAGTTGAAATCAACCCGTTATGGAACAGGAGACAAACCACCAAGTTCAACGGAGCATCCTATCCTGTGCAAAGGGCAGCTGAAGCAACATACTCTCCGGAAGGCCAGAAGCAAATCAGGGAAGTTGTTGACTACTACATGGAAAACGCTAAAATCATTCGCGAAAGCCTAAGCGACATTGGCCTTGAAGTCTACGGTGGAATAAGCTCACCTTACATTTGGGTCAAGACTCCAAACGACATGGACTCCTGGGACTTCTTTGACATACTGCTCAACGAGGCTAACGTTGTTGGAACTCCAGGTTCCGGATTCGGACCAAGCGGTGAAGGATACTTAAGATTAACTGCATTCAATACATTGGAAAATACTAAAGAGGCAATGGATAGAATTTCTAAACTAGAATTTTAGGTGTTATAATTGAAAGTAATAGAAAAACCAGTTGAAATAGAACAAGGGGACTCTTTTAAAATAATATTATCAAAATACGGTGCATTGGCACTTGACAAACAGGAAAACCTATCAGAACTAATCGGAGAAACAGTCGGTGACTTGGACATTGAAAATGGAATCGTCACCTTCGGGGACATTGAATTTCCAGCTCAGGTACTGGGATTCTACATGCAGGACGCCAACCAATGGTCATGGGCATGGGACAATGAGGACATCTTCGGAAATGAATTGATTGAAGCTGCAAATGAAATCAAGTCAATCGGTGAGCAATTCGACGTCAAGGAATTCACATCACCGGTTCTCAATGCCGATTTCAATGACTGCCACACATTGGCGATGGTTGCCACAGGCATATTGAACATGGATGCCTACTACGGCATTTCAGAAGATGGATTGGATATCTTCGTTTTAATCAAATCCGACCTGATTGAAGAGGTCGACTCCGCTAAAAAATTCAGGGACACATTCTACACTTTCCAGAAGAACTTTAACATTTACCCAAAAATCGCATTCGAATCATACACCAAGCTCAAGGGCTATGGTTTCAAGCCGCATGATGATTTCGCTCTTGCAAAAATCGGTGAAGCCCGTGTCATGGCAGGATACACTGAAAGGGGAAACATCACAAGGCTTTTGATATTCGGTGACGATGAAAGGTGAAATCATGGATGAGGATTTGGTTGAGGAAATAGAGTACCTGATTGAGCTTCTAACTAAATCCGGGTTTTTCTCAACCGATGAGATTGTGGAAATACTGGAGGACCAGTTCATCGAGGAGGAGATTGACTTTTCCAGCTACAATATCTCATTGCCCGATTCCTCAAACGAGAACTTCTCCAGATTGGAGAATGCATTTGCCAAATTGGCAGATGAGGACATCATTGCAATCCACAATTGTGGATTCGACATTGAGGAAGGTGTGGCCGATGCGTTTGAGCTGAATGTTCACCTCATCAACAACAAGCATCACTGCGAGGGCTTTTGCTTTTACACCTTCGAGGATGTTGAGGAATCCGTATGGGATGCCAAGCTCAAAATCACCTTCGGGGATTTCGAGAATGATGAGGATAAGGCATTAAAAATCGGCAGGACAGTTGCCGGGACTTTGAAAGAGGAAGGTTTCACCATTGACTGGGATGAGACTGTTAACAACCAAATAGAGATTAATCCTTTTAAATGGGATAAGTCATACGATGATGAAAAGGAATATGAAATTGAAGGGGCATATGAAACCTTCACACGGGATAAGGTGCTATGATGAATGTCAGGTCTTTAAAGTTAATTCGTGATGTAATAATAAATTCAGGCAAATGGACTTCCATAGAAATCGCTCATGATTCCATATACGTTGAGTTCAAGGATGTTGAGCTTGGAACTCCTAAAAAGAATAATGAGGAATTCTCATTGACTGCACGCTTTGCTGAGGATTCATTTTTCACAGCGTTTTACAATAACATATGGGATGTGGATTTCCTGTCAAAATACGATTTCAAAAACAAGCTTTTAAGCGAGGAAGTCTACTTTGAAGTCAAAGACATCAAGTTCATTGATTTCGAGTACTTGAACACTTTCTTCTATAACTACAAGAAGGACAAGACAGTTTCCAGCATGGATGATTTCGACATTCACAATATCCGCAATGATTTTTTCATGCTTGTTGAGACAAAGGAGATTGCATTCGTCGTAGGGGGCAATCAGATGGATTTCTTCTCACCGTTCGAAAGGTTAGACGACGCTTCCCTAAGGGAATTGTCCAATGAATGGATGCTTTACTTCTTGAACTATCATATGAAGCGCAATCTCATAAAGGACCCTATGTGTGAGAATCATCCGTTAAAATATCCTAAAAAATAAATTTCGCTGTTTTTTCAAATGTCCATTAATCATGATGATTCAATGGATGTTTTTTAATTTCTTTTTTTCAATCATGATTAATCGATGATGCAATTTTTGATTTTAATGATTGATGTTAAAATTTACCATGTTCATTTTTTTCACTGATTTTCAAAAACCTTTTTAATAATAAATGATATAATAATATTGTTATGAAAATTTATCAAAATTTTCAACATTGATATTTAAGGAGTTATTAGATGACTTGTAGTATTTTAGTTGGTGGAGCATGGGGTGATGAAGGTAAAGGAAAATGTATCACCTACCTCTGTGACAATGACAAACCGGACATAATAGCTCGTGCAGGCGTTGGGCCAAATGCAGGGCACTCCGTTGAATTCAACGGTGAAAAATACGGTTTAAGATTAACCCCATCAGGTTTCGTGCATACAGACGCTAAACTCATGATTGGAGCAGGAGTATTAGTTAACCCGGATGTATTGTTCGACGAATTTGAAAAATTAAAAAAATACAACATTAAGGAAAGAATGAGCGTTGACCCAAGATGCGCAATCATAACAGAAGAGCACATGTCAAGGGACAAGGCCTCAGAACACCTTGCCAAAAAGATTGGTAGTACAGGTTCCGGATGCGGACCTGCAAACTCAGACCGTGTACTGAGAACCATAGGATTGGCAAAGGACTCACCAGTGCTTGAAGACTACATCACTGACGTGTCAGTTGCAGTCAACGAGGCTATCGACAATGGCGAGGAAGTGTTCATCGAGGGATCACAAGGTTTCGCCCTTTCACTTTACTATGGAACCTACCCGTTCGTAACCAGTAAAGACACCACAGCATCAACATTCGCAGCAGACGTTGGTGTTGGACCAACTAAAGTAGATGAAGTCATTAATGTATTCAAATCCTACATTTCCCGTGTTGGCGAAGGACCGTTCCCAACCGAAATGACTCAGGAGGAAGCTGAAAGCAAAGGCCTTGAGGAATACGGTGTAGTGACCGGTAGGCGTAGAAGAATCGGTTACTTCGACATGGAACTTGCTAAGGAATCATGCAGAATCAACGGTGCAACACAAATCGCATTGACCTGTGTTGACAGGTTATTCGATTGTGCACGTGTACAGGACTATGATCAACTGTCTGCTGAAACCAAGGCGTTCATCGAGGACATCCAAACCGAAACCGGTGTGCCTGTAACCATTATCTCAACCGGGCCTGACCTTAAGGACACTATTGACTTGAGAAAAGAATTGTTATAAATCTTTAAAGCTCATAATGTTCATTATGGGTTTTAACAACCACTTTTTTTTTAAGCTTATTGATTTTTAATTCAATGAATTCATGTTATTTTCACTTAAATATTATTCATCACTTTTATTTCATAATTTTAAGCTTTATCTGATTGTTATATGGTGCAAGTAGGCACTTGCACTCGAAAATATTTATAAATGCCTATTCACAGACATTAAAAACAAGTTTTGATAAAAAAGGATGTGAAATTATGAACGTGAATAAGATATTTGGAAATGTCGAGGAGATCTTAAGCGTGTCCCAAGTGGAACCGTATGTAATTGAAAAAGCCAATCCCGAAAACGGTGAAGTAGACAGCATTCCCGTAATGCAGCCGTCACTGGGAGGGTCAGCCTACTCATTATACCCTTGGTATGCATATTAAGAGGGGGCTTTTGACCAAATTTTATTGGTATAATATGATGAAAATTCAAACCACATAATGTCCAATGTTTGATTCAACCCAGTTTTAATGTTCAAAACCTTCACCGTTTCAGGAATAATATTATATGTTGCGGATGTAAATTATATATTATATGAACAAGAAAATTAAAAAGTTTATTCTGTTAATGTTGATCATGGCATGTTTCCTGGCCGTTTCAGCAGTTTGCGCTGAAGAGGCGGGAAATTCGACTGTTGCATCCTCATCCGCTTCGGATGAGGGTGTTAATGAACCACAGTCGATTTCATTGTCTCCTTCGAAACTGTCAACCACTTATGCTTCAGGAAAGGCCTTCAAGGTCAAGGCAGTTGATGCCAAGACAAAAAAGCCAGTTGGCAATGTCAAAATACTGTTGAAGGTATTCACTGGCAAAAAGCATAAGAAAGTGTCCGTCACCACCGATTCCAAGGGTGTTGCAAAATACTCCGCTTCTAAATTAAGCATTGGAAAGCATAAGATCATCGTCAATGTCAAGGACACTAAGCAGTACTCCGCCAAGTCAAAGACATCCATGGTTAAGGTGTCAAAGGCGAAGCTGAAAATCTCGGCGCCGAAGATTAAAAGCATCTATAAGCAGAACAAGAAATTCAAGGCAACAGTTAAAAACAAGGAATCAGGTAAGGCAATGAAGGGGATTCGAGTCCTCATGAAAGTCTTCACTGGAAATAAATATAAGAAATACTCTCTTAAAACCAACAAGAATGGGGTTGTAAGCATCAACACTAAAAACCTGAAGAAAGGCACACACAAGGTCACAGTCAATGTCAAGGCCACCTCTAAGGTAGGGAAGGCTTCTGCGAAAAGCAGCATCAGGACAGTTGACAACGCCAAGCACATCAAGCTTAAGGTCAATGGCCATACATTGGATGTCAGGCTTGAAAACAATAAGGCAACTAAGGAACTTCTAAACAGGCTTGAAAAGGGCGACATTAAAATCAAGGCCCGTGAATACGGCGGTTTTGAAAAGGTTGGAGGATTGGGCTTCTCACTTCCTGCAAGCGACAAGTACATATCCACCTCAGCAGGAGATATTGTGCTCTATGAGGGCAATCAGATATCATTGTTCTATGAGTCAAACTCATGGGATTACACTCGCATAGGCAAGGTTCAGAAAGTCACTGCAGCTGAATTGAAAAGTATTCTCGGCTCAGGTGATGTTACCTTGACATTAAGCTGTAAATGATTTGCATTTATACATTAGGGAATGCGGTTTCCGGCTCTTGGGGTAGGATAATCTTGAAAGATTGTCATGTGAAGCTTTTGCATCATTGCCCTCCTTTGAGTGAGCCCATTCCATAACTCATTTTTTTTTTAGCCAATTCATATTCCGGCAATCAGGTTTTTTCCTAAAATATATTACATTAGTCCTTTAAATATTATCCTATGTACCAAGACATGATAATCATTAGGGGAGCGAAAGTTCATAACTTAAAAAACATTGACGTGGACATTCCACTGGGAAAGATCGTGGCCGTAAGCGGTGTGTCCGGAAGCGGGAAATCCTCATTGGCACTGGGAGTCCTGTACTCAGAGGGGTCAAGAAGATACCTTGATGCCTTGTCAACCTACACCCGCAGAAGGATTTCACAATCCCGCAAGGCTCAGGTCGACCTGATACAGTATGTGCCGGCCGCACTGGCACTGCACCAAAGGCCGAACATCCCGAACATCCGCTCAACATTCGGAACCTCCACTGAGCTTTTGAACTCATTGAGATTATTGTACTCAAGATGCGGCAACTACACCTGCCCAAACGGTCACCTGCAGGAGCCGACACTCAATGTTGCCCGTGAAATCCCTATTGTTTGTCCTGAGTGCGGAGAGGAATTCTACGGATTGGGTGCTGAGGAATACGCATTCAACTCCGACGGTGCATGCCCGACATGCAGCGGAACAGGCTACATCAGGGACGTGGACGACACCACCCTTGTGGGCGATGAGACCAAGACCCTTGAGGAGGGCGCCGTTGACGCATGGAACCAGTTTGGAATATCATGGATGTACCATGTTGCAGGCGAGCTGGGAGTCCGATTGGATGTCCCATTCAAGGACTTGACCGATGAGGAAAAGGACATTGTCTACAATGGTCCTGCAGTCAAGAAATACATTAACATCCCATCAAAGAACGGCAAGCTATTCGAGCTGAATGCAGAGTATCGAAACGCCCACAAGGCAATCGAGGAGGCGTTAAGAAACGCCAAAACAGAAAAGGGCTTGACCAAAATCAACAAGTTCCTAACCACCAAGGTCTGCAGCGACTGCCACGGAACAAGGCTCAACGCCAGGGCCAACCAGACACTCCTCGGCGGTTTGACATTGTCCCAGGCATGCGAATTGAACCTTAAGGAACTCGTGCAGTGGATTCCGGAAGTCATTTCCAATTTGCCTAGCGAGGTTCGAAAGATGGCCGAGTCCATCGCCGAGGAATTCATGAACGACGCTAAAATCCTCCTGGACTTGGGATTGAGCTACATCTCCCTTGATAGGCCATCAAACACATTGTCCACAGGGGAATTGCAGCGTGTCCAACTGGCGAAGACCTTAAGGAACAGGACAACCGGGGTCCTCTATGTGTTGGATGAGCCGTCCATCGGATTGCACCCCGATAACGTAAACGGATTGATCAGTGTCATCCGCAAGCTGGTTGAGGATGGAAACTCCATCATATTGGTTGACCATGACACTAAAATACTCAGCATCGCCGACTACATGATTGAAATGGGTCCCCAAGCAGGGGCTGATGGCGGAAACATCATCGCCCAGGGCAGCCTAAAGGAGATTGAAATGAATCCTGACTCCCAGATTGCACCATTCTTAACAAACACTGAGAATGTCATAATCCGTGACAAGTCAGGGGATGTCTTCGAGAACGGGTCCATCAACATCAGGACAAATGAGATTCACAATGTGAAATCAATGGACATCAACATTCCAAAGGGTAAGCTCACGGTAGTCAGTGGAGTGTCCGGAAGCGGTAAGACCACGCTCCTGTTGGAGGCATTGTACCCTGCGGTAAAGGCAATCATCAATGGGGAGGAACTCTCAGATGAGATAGTGGACATTGACTGTGATGGCATCAAGAAAATCGACCTGATTGACAGCGTCCCGATAGGCAAGAACGTCCGCAGTACCGTTGCAACATACTCCAAGGTATTGGATGACCTGAGAAGGGAATTTGCCAAATTGACTGATGAGTACAAGATGGCTGACTTCTCATACAATACCGGCAAGTTGAGATGCGAGACCTGCAACGGCACAGGCAGCGTATCAATGGATGTTCAGTTCCTCCCGGATGTGGAGATAACATGTCCTGAATGCGACGGGCTCAGGTATGACAGGAAAGTGGAGGATATAACATATAACGGCCTCTCCATTGCAGACATCATGGGATTGACAATTGACGAGGCGCTTGAAGAACTGTTCGAGTTGGATAAGGTCACACGCAAACTGCAGAAGCTCTCCGATTTGGGATTGGGATATCTGACACTGGGTGAGGCCACTCCAAGCCTTTCCGGTGGCGAGGCGCAAAGGCTCAAGCTCGCATCAGAGATAGGCAAGTCACAGAAGAACTCCATATTCATATTCGATGAGCCGACAATAGGCCTCCACCCGCTGGACGTTAAAGTGTTGATTGATGTCTTCGACCATCTGATAGGCAAGGGAGCAACAGTCATCGTCATCGAGCATGACCTTGACTTGATAGCCAATGCGGATTACATCATCGACATCGGCATAGATGATGACTACTGGGGCGGCGATATACTTGCTTCAGGTTCCCTCAAGGATGTTATGAATGCTGAAAACAGCTTGACCGGAAAGTACTTGGCTGAAAAGGGATTGAAGGGGTGAATGTTATGATGGATGATATTGGAAGGTTCGGCTTCGGCTTCATGAGACTGCCATATAAGGGAGGAGACATTGACTTGGATGCGACCAATGAGATGGTTGACGCATACATTCAATCCGGCGGAAGGTTCTTTGACACTGCCTACCAGTACCTCGGCGAGAAAAGCGAATCAACCATAAGGAAATGCGTCGTTGAAAGGTACCCTCGAGATGAAATAATAATATCAGACAAGATGCCAGTCTACACCATGAAGATGAGCGACGACCCCTATGAGATTTTCGAGGAGCAGCTTGAAAGGTGCGGCGTTGATTATTTCGACTATTACATGGCTCATGACCCTGAAGACCGCTACTATGAGGGATTGTGCAGGAAACTTGACATTTTCAATGTGATGAAGGAGTTCAAAAGACAGGGAAGAATCAAAAAGCTCGGAGTGAGCCTTCATGACACACCGGAGGTCCTGGACAAGATCCTGACCGAACACCTTGAAATCGAGTTCGTACTGCTGCAGATAAACTACAAGGACTGGGACAGCTCATATGTCCAGTCCCGTGAATGCTACGAAGTCGCCACCAGTCACAACAAGCCCGTGTTTGTCATGGGCCCCATCAAGGGAGGTCAGCTGGCAAGGGTCAACAGGGATGTGAAAAGAGTCTTCGCCAGCCATAACGATTGGCCGCCGGCATTATGGGCATTGTCATTTGTGCTGAATCTGGACAATGTCGAGATGATATTGAGTGGAATGAGCACAATAGAGGAAGTGCATGAGAACATGGAGTTCATCCGCAATTTCAACAAATTGAACGAGGATGAAGTCAGAATCATTAATAAGGCAAGGGATTTGTTGGATAATCGTGGCGAAATCCAATGCACCACCTGCGATTACTGCAAGGGCCATTGCCCCAATGACATTCCAATATCCAAATGCTTTGACTTGTATAACCTGAACAAGAAATCCGACAGGCTGGACTCAAGCTATTATGATGAGTATGACCTCATCTGTCAGGAACATGGGAAGGCTTCAGACTGCAATGAATGCGGAGAGTGCGAGCAAACATGCCCTCAGCATTTAAAGATATCCCGTGAGCTTAAAAAAGTAGCCAACATTTTCGAATAAGGTAATTTGTGAGTTACTTTCCAGTTTATATACTCTTTTTTAACAATATTTTAGTATGAAAACTATATTTGACCATACTAAATTTGGAAGCCTGCCGGTTTCAAGCAGAATCATTAGAAACGGACTGTGGGAATCCCAAAACGATTCCGCAAAGGGATTGACACAGGAAATATATGACCGTTATGAGAAAATGGCTGAAAGCGATGTTGGAGTGATTGTCACCGAGCTGATTTCAATGTATGACCATGACCGGTTCAGCGACTACACCCACTACATCAACACTCCATCCTTCATAAGGGACTTCAAGGAAGTCACCGAAGTCGCCCATGAGCATCACGTTCCCATTCTTGCCCAAATAGGCTTTGTCAACTGCAATGTCAACGGCAAACAGATGATGGAAGTCAATGACTTGACAATCGAGGACATCCGAACCATCCAGGCGGATTATGTTGTGGCCGCTAAAAAGATAATGTTTGCCGGCTTTGATGGTGTCGAGCTATGCGTGGGGAATAATTTCTACCTCTCACGTGTCATGAATCCATTTGAAAACACAAGGGATGACGATTACGGCGGAAGCACATACAATCGCGTAAGGATGATTGTTGAGATTATCCAGCTGATTAAAAAGACCACTGACCTGCACGTGCACTGCAAGGTTAACCTGTACCAGGATGAGGATGATTCACTTGAGATATGCAGGATTCTTGCCGATAACGGTGCAGACAGCCTGCAGATTACCAAGTTCCTGTCCCCACAGTACTTCCGTAAGGGACAATCCAACCAGAACATGCTGGTTGATTTTGCAGACAGGGTTGCCCGCAGTGTAGACATTCCCGTGGTTTTGGGAGGGGGCCAATCCGGCCAGGATCAAATCAATGAACTTTTGAACAGCACGGAGATTGATTTCATTTCAATGCAAAGGCCATTTGTTAAAAATCCGGGATTTTTAAGTGAGTGGGTGGATGACCCTCATGCCAAATCAGAGTGCAAGACCTGCAATAACTGTTATTGGAAAAAGCAGAGTGTCTGTCTGATTGAATGACTTTTTTTCATATTTTTTTTAAGACATTCATGAAATCATTCATGAATCTTTCTCTTGTTTTTCTGTCCAATTCCAAAAGGGACAGGTAAGGATTCAGGTCTTCCAGTTCAACCAGCAATAATTTGCCATCCCGTGTCCTGCAGGCGTCCACTCTCTGTATTCCCTTTTCAATGTGGTTCCATTCAATGAATTTCAATGCAAACTCCTTGTCTTTCCTTGTGAAATCATACCTTTCAAGCTCCCAACGCTTTTCCTTATCCGGTGCGTATAGGGCATATTCCAGGGTATTGTTGATGAAGTAGAATGACACTTCATATTCAAAATCAATTGCAGGCTGTATTAGAGTGTTTTCAAGGTTTCTTTTCAATAATTCTTTCTTGTCAAGGAATTCAAGCCCGATGGAGTCTGCACCGTCTTTAGGCTTTATCACATACTTTTCGAAGTCTCCCAGAAGCTTGAGGTTTTCAATACTGTCTATTGTGGGGATGACCGGATAGTCCCTTGCTGTCAAATCGAGAAGGTATTGCTTGCCTTGCATATCTGCCTTTCCGGTGAACTCGTTGAATGTTTTAAGATTATCTGTTTTCACCCTTTCAACAAATTCATCATATGTTTTCCGAAATCCGCTGACGGGGCCTGTGTTTCTGAATACTATCAGGTCGGCTTCCTTTTCAAAGCTTTTCGAGTTTATGGGATGGCATAGGGCAATGTCGAATTCTTCTTTCAGCCTTCCGGTAATGTAGAGGTCTTCCTCATAGTAGTCTCTTCCCTTGGCATTGTAGTATAGGTCGGTTAGGTATAGTATTTTCATTGTTTGTATATTATTTTTTGCTTGTTAAAGTGTTTGCGGTGTCAAAAATATAAATATAACAATTGTTAATATTATTAATTGAAGGTGAATAAATATGGATTTCATAAGACAGACTGAAGTGATACAATGGAAAGACGGGGAATATCAAACAATCAAGGAAAACAGTGTCGATGACGAGTACACATACCTCTTCATCGACTATCTGCCTCCAAGGAAATTCTCCACATACCCAAAGGACCTTGAGGACTTTGCAGTCGGATACTGCCTTGGTGAAGGACTGATCAAGGATTACTCCGATATAGAATCAATCAATCTTGACGGGACAAACGTGCTGGTGTCAACCAAGCTCTCCCATGATCCTGAAGAGGACCTTGAACAGGAAGGAATCGTTCAGGAGAGAAAGGGAAACTGTGAACACGCATGCGTATGCAGGCTTTTGGAATACCAGGGAGTGAACTCCGACAATGCAGGGGGGATAAGGTCCGAGCTGAAGACCATAGAGCCAAACACTTCGGATTTGACAATCGATGCAACACAGGTGATTAAAGACATCAGGCATTTAACTGATGAGGCCAAAATCTGGCAGAAAACCGCAGGGGTGCACGTTGCGCAGCTTAAATGCGGGGATGAAATCATCATCCGGGAGGATGTGAGCCGTCATGTCGCAGTGGATAAGGTGATAGGGGCAGCCTCAAGGATGGGCCTTGACTTCAGCCGATGCTACATTTCATACAGTGGAAGGATGCCTGCGGACATGCTTATAAAAGTGATACGCGTCGGAGTGCCGATAATAATCTCCAATGCGGCGCCAGCTTCATCAGGAATTGACGTGGCCTCTGCCGGAAACATTACGATGATTGGTTTTGTGCGCGACAACCGCTTCACGGTCTATACTGCGCCTGAAAGGATTAATCTGAAAAAATAAGGATGGATTTAAAGTTCATCCAGGCTGAATGAACCTAAATCAAGCAGGTCAAAGGTTAAGATTTTCGGAGCAACGGTGACCTTGCCGACTCCAGTCAATATTTTATAAGCTTCCATCGCCTCAAGACAACCTATTAGGTTAGGTGTGGGTCCGATGACCGGCGGAACGCCTGAAGTGACATTCTTCAACGCTTCTATTGTTTCGCCATCCAATTCCTTTCCTTGTGAAGGCAGGTTGAACATTTCCTCATAGGTCTTGTCGCTGTTCGGCAGGAACACTGTGATCTGGCCTAATGTTCCATGAATCGCACCATGTATATAAGGGATGCCTTTTTCCAGGGCCTTGCGTGACACTATGACTCTTGTAAGGACATTGTCCAATGCGTCTATGACGATATCGGAGTCGCCGATGATTATGTCGATGTTGTCGCCGTCAACGTGCTCGTGGAATGCTGTCACCTTTACGTATGGGTTGATTAGCCTTACCTTGTCCGCTGCAACTGCGCTTTTGGATAATCCTAAATCTTTTAGGCTTGCTAGTGTTTGGCGGTTCAGGTTGGACAGGTCGAATGCGTCCTCATCAACAAGCACCAGTTCGCCGATGCCCATTCTTGCAAGCATTTCAATTGTCTCGCCGCCGATTCCTCCGCAGCCGATGACTGTGATTTTGGCGTCTTTGAATCTTTCCTGTTCGCTTCTTGTTACTATACTCATTTGGCGGGAAGCTATTTCCCAGTATCCGTCACCAATGTATCTTGTTGGCATATTTTTTCTCCTAAATGTTTCTTCTCAATTTTCTAAGGGCATTCATGAATGCGTCCAGTGCTTCATCATGGCTATTGAATCCGTGGCCTTCGATCAATCCGTTTTCATGAATGTCAATGTTTTCTAGTTCTAGTTTATCTTTGGTTTTATTAATAATTTCCAGTTGCTTTCCTGTGTCTTCGAGGTTTATCGTATATGGCAGCCGGTATGAAAACCGGCCCTCATCATAGTCGATGCTGATGTATTCATTATCATCAATTTCCGACAAATCTAGTGCAACTTTCCTAAAGCCTTGTCCTTTTAATTCATCATTGATTTGATTAAACTTATCATCAGATAGAATTTCACTGATGTTGTCCACTTCAACAATACCAACTTCCCCATTGTCACGGACTTTGACTATTTCGCAGGATGTGCCGGCCAGGATATAGTCCTCGCAATGGCTGATTCTGTCGATTTTTTCCCGGGTTGTGGGGGTGTTTGTGGGAATCCTTGTTGCAAGGCAGGTGGTTGACCTTGAATAGGGGACGTTGTTCGCATCCAGGTACTCATGAATCTCCCTGGAGGTCAGCTTGGCTTCAATGAATGGTGTCTTGAATCCCTTGGCATAGGTTATCAGTATTCCAGGCCTGTCAGCCACAAGGTCGCTTATGTTGTTGCCGTCGCAGATGAAATCAAAGCCTTCCTTTCTAGCTAGCCTTTCAATTTCCGAATACATGAGATTCCTGCAGGTGTGGCATCTGCTTGGAGCGTTTGAGAGGAATGATTCATCCTCGTAGAAGTCGATGTCGATTATCTCATGCCTTATCCCAAATGATTTCGCTGTCCTTCGGGCATGTTCGATAAATCCGGTTGGGAATAGGTGATTGTTGATTGTTATTGCCAAGGTGTCCCGGGCAACCTTTGACGAAAGGTATGCAATCAGGGTTGAATCGGCACCGCCTGAAAAGCCGATGGCCACTTTTTCATCCTTGAGGATGTCCTTAACAATATTGATCTTGTCTTGCAAATTCATTTTATCATTTAATCTATTTGTATTCTGAAATTTAAATAGGTTTAAGGGCATCGGATAGATGCCCTTTCATTGAAAATATTAATGCGTGTTTCATGTTTAAGGAGTTATTGTTTTTATCATTAATATTTCCATATAACTTGATTTTTTGGAGACTATTAATTTTTAATGGGTTAGATTAGATATCAAGACCTTTTCAAGTTATATTTTTTCAATATTGCCCGAGTATCATGGAAAAAATGGAATCCCTTCAAAACATGAACTATATAACAATAGTTATTTTTTCCATAAGATAAGTTAGTATTGCTGAGTATATAAATATTTTGGGTGGGAAGCTTTACAAATATTTAAAATGGATGGATTGAATTTCATCGTTTTGTGCAAGAATTCTCATGCTTTTCAAACCTGGGATGTTCTAAAACTTGAATGTCTGTAAATTATGCGGTTAGATTCACTGCATTAAAGAAATTTTAAATCTCGAAGCGGCTTTGCCCGCCTCATCCCTACTTGATCTTTTCAGGGTTTAAATTGTTTTTCCTGTTGAACTCCTTCAGGTATTTGACACAATCGCTGATTTTGGAGGCGTCATCACCATCGTACTTGCATTTGACGACATGGTGCTCCTTGCCTATTTTAATGAGCTCCATTGCTCCAACCTCATCATGGAAAGTGTCGTTGAACTCAGCCATCATGCCCTTGACGGTTATGTGGTTGAAATTGTCTCCTTTAAACAGGTCTTTGTCGAAATCGGTGTCATAATCCTCGATGACAATGGAATAGTCATCATAATCCATTGACTCACCGAATCCTTCATCAAATCCTTTTGGCGGATTGAACTCTGATATGTCAACCGCTGATGCGAAAGAAACGCTTAGCAACAGGCTGTTAAAATTAGAATTGATACCTTGATTATCCTCATTTTTCCACCTTGTTGTAATGTTTGTGTGTCATTTAATTTATGAGATATTGGTTAAAAAAATAGTGTAAAAAAAATAATTGAAGCAATCATGAAGATTGCTTTTTGAATTCTATTCGCTAAGATATAAGCTTATACCTTGGACGATTAAACCTATACCGATGAGTATTGGGGCGTATAATGGTTGGCCTATTGAAAGTCCTCCAAAGGCAAAGGACACTATACCTAAGATGATCATCAATACTGAAGCGATTTTGGATATTTGTGATCCTGAAATGAGACCTGTAACACCTGTTAAAATCATCAGGATACCGATTACATAGAATTGTAATCCTAAAAGGACGGATAATGCTCCAATATTAAATGTGAACGCTGCACCCACTATTATGGCTAGAATTCCGATAATGATGTTTAATGCAGAAAATCCACTTAGTATCAATGCTATACCTAGGAATACTAAACTTAACCCAATAAGAACAGTTAATGCTATTGAACTGAATATAGGACAAATGATGAAGATCAATCCTAAAATCACAGCCACTATTCCTGCTGCCTGGTTTTGTTCCATGTTTTTTCCTCCCAAAAATTGTTTCGTTCACTTTTTCAAGTGAAATCTAAAAAACTAAAAAAAGCAGTATGCTTTTCACATTAATATGTATATGTTTTAGATTATTTAATCATTGTCATGTTTTGAAATTCTAAAAAACCGGGTGTTCAAAACAAACAAAAAAAAGAAGTTAAAAAAAAAGAAGTTAATGAGAGGGTAAACTCTCATTTTTTCCCGGGTTTTATAGTCTGCAGCCGTAGCGTTAGAATAAATACAATCGCCATTATCACTGCTGTTACCTGCATCACGAATGCCATGGTATTTTGGATAATGAGGTTCACTGCATCTACAAATGTACTGTTGTCCTGAAGGTTGTCTACATTACCGACTTTCTGCAAGTAATTAGCAACATCCTGATGGAATTGTGCATCTCCTGAATGTTCAGGCGCATAAGTGTCGACAGCAGTGCCGATAGCACCCATAACTCCTAAGATTAGAATTATTCCGATGATTGCTGTACCCATTGATTCACCTAATGACTGACCGGTTGAATTAATACCGGATGCATTGTTCTGGCTTTCCGCCGGGACGTTGGCCAGTGAAATGTCTGTACATAATGCCATGATGAAACCGAGTCCTGCACCCAGCACGAAGAGTCCTGGCATTAAGGTGAAGAGTGTTGTGTCGAGTCTGAATTGATAGCTTAAAATCAGACATCCTATGATTGACATTATACATCCTATTGCAATGATTGTCTTGTGATTCAATTTTACGGTTAAACTAGGTGCTATGATTGCGAAAATAAGCAATCCTATAGTCAGTGGCAGTGTAGTCAAACCGGTGTTGAATGCGTTTAACTTCAGTACGCTTTGCAAGAACAGGGAAATTGCAAACAATGCCCCACCCATTGAAAGGTAACTTAATAATAAAACTAAAGTTCCAGTACGCAAGTTTCTGTCTTTAAATAAGTCCATATCAAGCAATGGCACTTGGCCATTTCTTTTTCTTCTGATTTCAAAGTATGCAAAGGCGGCCAATGCAACTAATCCTATGATGATTGTGACTATGCTGCTAGTGGTATCTTTGGTTAATGATAAAATACCTAGAACTAACAGGACAAGGCCTATAAATGAGATTATTGCACCTGTAATGTCCAAATCGTCTCTGGATTCGGTAGGTTTGAAATCAGGTATACTGTTTCTTAATATTAAAATTAGGAATACGATTACTAATTCAACTGCAAATCCGTATCTCCAACTGAGATAGGTTGTCATGATTCCTCCGAAGAGAGGGCCGATAGCTGCTGCAACTGCACCCATTACACCCACAATTGCCAATGCAACTGTACGTTTTTCACCGACGTATGTTCCACTGATCAGGGAAACGGTAGCAGGAAGCATTAATGCTCCAGCGACACCTTCGATCAATGACCATCCGAGGAATAGCATTGTGGCATTTGCACTTACTGCTGCGGTGAATGTACCTACACCGTAAAGTGCAGCACCTATTAGGAACAGTTTCTTCTTACCCACTATGTCCTGAAGTTTTGCGCTTAAAAGCATGAATGCTGCGGTAATGAGAGTGTAAAATGACATGATTGACTGAATTGTGCTCACATCAGTTTTCAGGTCTACAACAACCTGAGAGATACTCACATTCATGAATGTAGCATCCAAAGCTATAATGAAGGCGGCAAAAGCGATTACTAATAGTGGAGTCCAAGATGTTTCCTGGGCTGTTTCGTTCATTTTTTTTAATCCTCCAATTATAATTGTTAATATTTACATATAACAGACTTTTTTTGTCATTTTGGATATGTTTGATATATTATATCCTATTATTTTTTCTTTTTTTACTGTTTTATATAGTTTTTGTGACAATCATAGTAACCGTTAATGTTTCATGCTTGATTTATTGCTATTTCGTATTTGTATCAAAGGGATTATGGGCGATTAAGGTAAAAACTAAATGTGGAAGTATGTTTTTTAATCTTTTAAAACAATAATTGTGGTTTAATGGTGAATCATGTTGTAATTTAAGGTAAGAGCATAATGTAAAAAAAAGTTTAGGAGTTAGGATTTAGAATCCTAGGAATCCTAATATTAAAGATATGATGAATATGATTATTCCTATCTTCAATAATGTTTTCAAGCCTTTGAATACTGCATATACTATGAACAGTATTATTGCTATCCTAATAACATTCATTATCATGTTTTCCATCATTTTAATAGCCTCCTGTCGGTTTCCCTTTTGGGAATCAATTCTTAAATTCAACGTCATTTCATCGAAATCCTCGGCAAGGATTCATTGGCGCATGGACATTTCACCTCAACCAAGGGCTCGACAATTCTTAAATGGTTGTCACTTATTATTTTAGTCCCTGTTACTATTTAAAAGTTAATATGGTGCATTTGATGAGTAATTTCCTTTAGGGCAATTCATACGCAGGCAATGCAAGTCGCATTATTGCCTGCAAGTTGATGGTGTTTTAAGTAAAAAATAATTTTCACAGTTAATGAAACTCATGGACATTTCCAATCAGAAAGCATGGTGATGTTGTCTTTTTCATGATCGACTTTTTTTGAATTGTATGTCATATATTTAAAGATTTATCTCAATCATTCATTAAAATGGCGGTTTTTCAACATGTTTTTTAATATGGGTTGAATGTCAAGGTTAAATATATGTTTTGATATATTATATTATTATGGAAGTTTTGAAAGTTGTCTGTGAATTGGTCATTCCAATTTTAATTTTTGGAGTGATTTTTGCAGTTGGAAAATTTATTCATGCAAGATTATCGAATAGTGGCAGTAGAGTTTTAAACCCGAAGGAGTATTTCCCTGAAGAGGAACTTGAAACGTTAAGGCAGGTTTTCTACCTGATAATGATGATGATACTCTTTGTGTTCATATTGTACATCATGATGGTTCAGGCAAATGAGATAATTCCTATTGCTGTTTTACAGATCATATTATCAGTGTATATTGCTTTAACACTGGATTACAGCAAATGGTATAATAAGATATTGTTTTTCCTATTGGTGCCTTATGAATCAATAATTTTGCTTGTTTCAGGTGATTTTCTCAGTATCTGGCCGATTTATATAATTCATATTCTCGTTTATCTATACTTCATCAAGGTGTATTTCTCAAAATTCTGGAAGTATACCGAGACAAACGGTCTTGGAATCACTATTGTCCTATTGTTCACTATAGTTTTCGCCAGCTTCATCATCACTTTATTCGCTGAAGGCGTTGAGCCTTTAAATTCTGCTGTAATGGTTTCCAATGCATTTACAAGTAACGGTTATGCAGTGCTCGGTAAATCCGGAATCGGTAAGCTGACAAGTATAGTTCTGGTTTGGAGCGGTTACATCATATCTGGTGTAGGTACTGCAACATTGACTGCAGCCATCTTGATAAGGCATAATCAAAAACGTGAAAGGGAATTGAATGAACGTTTGGATGAATTGGAATCCCTGATAAAAAATAGTAAATAAGATATGGATTTATTCCATACCTTTTTCTTGTTTTTCTTTGCTTATTTTTTCAATTGAGCTAAATTCTCTTTTAACAGTTTATAAATGTTTTCCGCACCGATAATATCATCATCGCTGACATTCCAGCTTGAAGGGTAAAGTATGAATGGTTTTGACTGGTCTCCTCCGGCTCCGCCGTGGCTTCCAACCAATTCCTCGAATGCGCATACCTCATCGGCCTCCTCATCATAGAAACTGTTCACCAGGATGTCTGGTGTATGCTCGAATGAACTTGTTCTTCTCAGGTGCCTTGCGATATTGTCTCCGAATCCTTCAAGAGGGTTTTCGCCATCGATCTTGTCACTGTCCAGGTAGTAGGTTCCATTCTTTCCAATGGCCATGTCTCCGTGTTCCTGGGACTTGACGAGGATGAATCCTACATACTCATTGTTGATGAGTCCAGGTATCAGTTCAGGGAAATAGCCGTTAAGCTCCTCGTAGGTCAGTCTTCTGCTCCATTGTGTCAGGTAAATCATTGCAAGGTTTCCTGAAGCCAACACGATGACTTCGGAGTCGCTTAATTCCTGGGCTTCCTTTTTCTCATTCTCTATTTTTTTCTTTTTCCTTGCAAATGGAGTGTAGTCCCCTACAAAGTGATCATCGTTTGATGTCATCTTGGCGAACATTGTCATGTCTTCCGGAAGCAGGGATTTGACGAAGTCCTCAAAGGTTTGCCCGTATCTCTGGGTGAATGTGGCTCCGTTTGTCTGGCCGTGGTCGGATTGAATCACGAACTGGTAGTCCCTAGGGGAGTATTTGTTCGCATCGGTTAGGTGCTTGATTTGATCGTCCATCTGCTTTAGGGCTATCCATGCGTCACTGTCCCTCACTCCGGAGTGGTGGGCTATCTCGTCGTAGCCTAGGTAGGTTGAGTATGCAACGTCGATGTCCCCGACCATCATGTCCCCGATGAGTGTTGAAGTGTTGATTTCCCTCATGAACACGTTTGTGGCGCCCCTGGTTGGAATGTACATTATTCCACGGTTAATCCTTGGCCTGACGTTTCTTATTGAATGTGTGATCTGTGACCATATCTCCCGAATCATGTCGGCAAGGAACAACGCGACTATGCGTGCAAAGTTGCTTGGATTGGAGAATACTGAGTACCATGCCTTATTGTAGAGTTTGCCGAAGTCCATGATCTTACTGAATGTGAATATCACATTGTCGGTGTCTCCGGAAAACAGGTTGGACCTGCTTGCTCCGTTGTCGACGAGCAATCCGTCCCCGTTGGATATTCTCTTTTCCAGTTCAGGGACCTTGGTGATTCCTGAGCATTGCATCATCTGGTTGCCGTTGCTTTTCTCTATCCATCTGAATGCCACGATGCCTTCATTGTTTCCGTGAAGGATTCCCGCCTGGCTTGCACCGGTTTGGGATGACAGGTCGGTTTCCCACATTCTGAGTTTGTAATCGTTGCTTTCAATCATCCCTTTCATGGTCGGCATGACTCCCCTGTCAACGGCTTCAAGGAGAACCTTATGGGCGAGCCCGTCGATTTCAACGATTATGACTCCAGGATAATCCTTGACGCTGCCTTTCCTTTTCTTTTCAGCATCCCTTAAAACAGACCTGTAGTAGGAGCTGTCGTCGTTGATTGTTATCAATGAGGACAGTACGGTTGTGACGGCTGCCATTCCTAATGGTGCCAGGATTATTGCAGGGCCCTTGATTGCTATTCCAAACATTGGAGCGAGCAGTTGGAGAAGGAGCCCGTTGAGTATCAGTGTCCCCACTCCGAAGGTCAGGACCAGAAACGGCATGGCTATTCTTGTAAGGATTGGCCAGAGTATTGCATTGACCAGACCGAGGAACAGTACCAGAAGCAGTATGTCGCCGGAGTGGCTGACCTCGACCCCCAATCCTAAAAAGCTTATCAGGTATATTCCGATGATGTTTCCGATAAATACGATCAAACTTCTTTTCAAGCTTTTCTTAGGTGTTTGTTTTTCATTAATAATTTCCATTGTAAATCACTATCCTTGAATTCATATTATCTATATTGGCAATTTTCCACTGTATTGCTCGACTGATGACTTGACGTTATCAAGATTGATTCCGGCTTCCTCCACTTTTGATTGGATTTCGCTTAAATTGGTGTTGTTTGCAAGGTCATTGGCTTTTGACTCAAGCTCACCGGTCATGTTTTCAATGCTGGCGAGCGTATCGTTTAAGCCGGCCTTGTTTGGAAATACGTTCTTGTATTCCACTGATTTTGCCATATGGACTGCAATGTCCCTGTTGTTGCAGCAGATCAGGATATTGTCATGGGTTGTCTGATTGGATAGGGGTATGCAATAGAACTTGCCGTTGTAGTTCACCTTGATTATGTCGAATATGCTGATTTTCATCACTTCATCGGCGTTTATCACATAGCATGTGTAACCGTCAATGTCCTGCTTTTCCCCGTTTTCGATAATCTGTTTAAGGGTGTTGAAACCCATTTCACCAACCTTGATGAGGCTGCCGTCCTCGTAGCTGTTGTATGTGACAAGAATTCCATTTTTCCAGTTCCAAATCTTTGCGCTCTCGACTTCGCCTGCATACTTGGTCTGGTTGAATGGGACGTCCATGCTGGTTCCGTTAGGAGTTACCTCGATCCTTTCATACTGCTGGGAAGTCAGCGCCACAAAAAGGATTGCCGCCACAATGATTAGGATTATTGCTGCGATTATCATCATTTTCTTATTATCCATTTATCTACCTCAATGTTTTTTCAATTATCGGGTGATTTTTGAAACAATCATGTATTTTTTACTTAAACATGAATGAAACAATCATATATTTAAATATTGTCTTTTATCGTATATAAAAATTAAATTAAAATAAAAAATCATCAGTTAAGTTCAGGCATTTTAAACAAGTTTAAATATTATTATTTAAATAAATAATTAATGTCTCTCAATAGGGGGAGTAGTTAATTAAAATAAGTTAAATGGGTGAAAAAAATGGAAATAATTGAAATAATAAAAGATGCATTTGTTTTCCCATCAAAAAATGTTAAGGTGCTATTAATTTACATCATACTGTCAATAGTTGCAGGAGCATTTGCTGTTATGGGACCATTGCTGTATATGTTAGGAATTGTTGTCCCTGAATATTTCTTATGGGGAGGACTTGCGGGATTGATTGCAGTCTTAATCGGATGGGTAATGTCCGGTTATATGATCAGTGTCATTAAGTCAGGTATTGAACTTGAGGATGAGGCTCCCGAATTTGTATGGTGGGATAATTTCATCACAGGATTCAACAGCTTCATAGTCTCAATAGTCTATTATGTCATCCCGGCTTTCATCGTCGTTCTGGTTGGATACCTTACAAACGTTGTCGGCAATTTCATGAATGTCGCTAGAGAGATCTTCACACAGGTCATGGATGTTTACGTCATGGGAACCTCCACCAATGTCGCAATGGGTGCAATATCCCAGGCAATGGCTGGTTTAATCTTGTCTTTAACAGTAACCATAACCGTTGCTGTGATTGTGTTTGTAATATTCTCATTCCTTCAAACAATGGCTGAAGCAAGACTGGCCAATACCGACAGCTTAAGCGAGGCCTTAAACATTTTTGAAGCTGCAAAAGACATAAGAAGAATCGGAATAGGTAAAGTTATAGCAGTGATACTGCTGATTTTCATAATCATAGGTATTATTAATGCGATTTTGTCAACTATCTATGGCTATGTGCCGTTCCTTGCAATTCTTTCAGTGTTTGTAACTCCATACCTGGTGTTCTTCACTCAAAGGGCTGTTGGACTGTTATATTCAGATATAGCTTAAATATTTTAAGCTATAACTTTTTTCTTTTTTTTTTAAATTACCGTATTGCTTAATCACCATTTAAAAATAGTTTTTTCATAATTAAAGTGTGGTTGAATGGTTTGATATAAAATTTGTTTAAAAAAATTATAAGCAATCAAGAAGATTGCTTATCTTTATTCTGCGACATATAGTCTTACACCCTGGATGATTAAGGTCACGCCTATCAGGATTGCTGCAAACAGCGGATTGGTTAGTGATAATCCTCCAAGAGCAAATGCGATAATACCTAAAATTATAATCGCTATTGAAGCAAGTTTTGACATTCCAGGTCCTGAAAATAGACCTACAACACCTATTAGGATAATTATAATTCCGATAATGTAGAATTGTATTCCTAAAAGGAAGGACAATGCATCAATGTTGAATATGAACAGTAAACCGAAAATGATTGCCAGGATTCCAACGATTATGTTGAAAGCTGAAAACTCGGTGAGTATTGATGCGATACCTAAGAACAGTAAACTGACTCCAATCATGACGGATACTAATCCTGAACTGAGAATAGGGAAAATAATGAAAATTAATCCTAAGATAATGGATAGTATTCCGGATACTTTATTAGGCTCCATGTTTTTTCCTCCAAATTTTTTGTGTTCACTTTTTCAAGTGCGAATTCTTAAAAGCATTTAGTGCTTTTACACTTATTAGTTATTATTATTGTATTATTTAATATTTGGTTTTGGAAGTTGGGGCCTCTGATAAGATTATCAAAATTTTTAAAGGAAAACTTTTTTCACGATATTGTGCATTTTATAATTATCATCTCATCGGCGAAAATTGCCTCAAGAAGACAATATTGATTTCGCCTTAAAATATTGCTTTAACCTTATAAAAGATTAACATTTATATATATTAAAAATAAAGTCCATATAATCAATTATAAATCAAAATATTTATATATGATTTAGTATAAACATTAAACCACGTTTTCCTCAATTTAATTTATAGTGAAAAATTGATTTTCACAACACCACAAAAATTGAGAGTTAATCATAGAGGAGTTATTCATGAAAAAAATGGAAATGATTCATGAGAAGACAACCGGAAACCAGGAAAATCTAAAGGCGCTAATTGACCAGATAATGAGAGGACCCAATCATCATCCGAAAGACTCATCATTTCGCTTGACAGTTTCAGGATGGGCCAAACCCTCACATTCCACATTTGGCTTTCCAGGCAAGTATCTGAAAAAACTAGACACTAATGTAGTCACCGAAGACGGTCGCAATCTGGAAATGGACCATGGAGCTGTGGTGCTTCCCGATGGTGGAATCATTAAAGTCAAATCCGCAATTGATGCCGAACACCAGTCCAAGCTTCCAGATGATTTAAAAATCGAAACAATATTCTTTTATGTAATATCTAAGACTCATGAGACAAATCTTCCCACAGTGCCTATTATAATAACCAACGAAGACCCTGGAAGTGATGTAATTGATTATGAGGTCTTCAATCATGTGTTGAGGGTTCATTACATCATTGTGACCTCTGAAAAAATCTCAAAAAGGTTAAATATATTAACAGATATAGTTGAAACTAGACGAGATTTCACTGTAGATGAGGTTTTGAATTTCGCATATATTGCGGTCTTTGTGAAAACCGATGCAAAAGAGATAATGGAAAAAATCGTTATTCTTTTCAGCAGGTTTCCAAAGATTGATCCTGACTTAAAAATTGATTTGCACCAAGTGCTGAAGAAAATGATATTATATCACTTTCAGGATGATTTAAATAAGGCCAAAGAGCTGTTGTGTTTGATTACAATTAATTTCACAAGCAAGGAAGTTGATAGAATGAATTCATATGAAAGAGAAATATATGCAAAAGACCAGGAAATATCTAGGATAACTGAAGAAAAAGATCAAGAAATATCTAGGTTAACTGAAGAAAAAGACAGGGAAATATCTAGGATAACTGAAGACTATCAGGAAATGTCTAGGTTAACTGAAGAAAAAGATCAGGAAATAAGCAGGTTAACTGAAGAATTAAACAAACTCAAAAATGGTAAATAGAGTTTGTAAAAATTTTTCAGAAAATAAAATCCTAATTAACCATTCACTATTCTTTTAACCATATCTTCCCCTTACATTCGATTTAACCTGACATATTACATTTTTAGTTTTAAATCGTGTTTTAACGTATGTTTCAACAGAAAAGCTCAAGAAGCTCGTCGAGAAAAAGGCTGAAAAATGGCATGTGTCTGTTGGTGAAGTGATTTGGGGCTATATAAACTGTGGACTTTTTAGCGGCAGCATTAGTGAAAAAGAATTCAGACACATTCATTCCAAGGAGTTTTTGGATGAGATGAATGAGGCTTCGGGTCTTGAGGTGTAAGAAATTCATTGTCTTCATTTGATTCTCGTATTAATTGATTTTTTTTTGTTGATTCTATTATTTTTTGTTTAGGTGGCTTTAATGGTCATTTATACTATTTTATTTTGTTTTACGGCGATTTTTTTTTAATATCCTAGTTTTTGTTTTTAAATATCATTTATTTTTTACGAAACTTTTATATATTATTCTATAAATAATTTTATATCGGAAGGAAGTTTCCTTCCGACTATGTGCCCAAGGTTGCATAGTCAATAAAAATGGTTTTCCATTTTTTCCATGATACCCTCAAAAATTGGACAAGTATACTCAAAGATGTGAAAACATGTCAAAGGATAAAACATTAGACCAAATCATAAAGACAATAGAAGTAAACGATATAAAATTCCTTAAACTGGAATTTTCAGACATACACGGATTGCCTAAAAGCATGGCAGTGCCGCTGAAAAAAGCAGATGATGTGGAAGACATAGTGAAAGACGGATTGCTGTTCGACGGATCATCAGTGGCAGGACTGGCATCAATCAACGACAGTGACCTACTGGCAAAACCTGACATCAACACATTCTCAACAATACCATGGAGACCGGAAGTGAAAGGAACCAGCAGGTTCATATGCGACATTTTCACAACCGATGGAAAACCATATGACGGAGACCCAAGAGGAGTGCTTAAAAAATCATTGCAGCTGGCAGAGAAAAGAGGATACCAATTCAACATGGGTCCCGAACCTGAATTCTTCATCATTAAAGAAGATGATGAGGGAAACTACGTCCCTGCTGATGAGGCTGAGTACTTTGACGTTGAACCATTAGACCAGGGTACAGACATCAGGAGAGAAATAGTTCTTGGACTCGAGAAACTAGACTTCAATGTTGAAGTGAGCCACCATGAAGTGGCAGCAGGACAGCATGAGGTTGACTTCAAGTACGCTGATGCTTTAAAAACAGCTGATGCAGTAATAACATTCAAGGAAGCAGTAAAGGCACTCGTAAATAAGTTAGGATTTAAAGCAACATTCATGCCAAAGCCATTCCTAGGAATCAACGGAAGCGGCATGCACTGTAACCAAAGCCTATTCAAGGATGGTGAAAACATCTTCTACGACCCTGACACTGAAACCCAGATATCACAGGATGCACTGTACTTCATAGGAGGATTATTGAAACACGCACCGGCTTTATCATCAATATTATCTCCAACAGTCAACTCCTACAAGCGTCTAGTGCCTGGTTATGAGGCACCATGCTACATTGCATACGGTTTCAAGAACCGCTCAACATTGCTGAGGATTCCGGCATCCCGTGGATTAGGAACTAGAATTGAGTGCAGGTCAGCTGACCCGTCATGCAACCCGTACCTTGCATTTGCAGTATTGCTTGAGGCCGGTCTTGACGGCATGGAAAATAAGATTGATCCGGGTGAACCGACTGAGGAGAACCTCTTCGCATACACTGAGGATGAGATTGCAGAGAAAGGAATCAGCAGCCTTCCAACCAGTTTATGGGAAGCATACCATGCCCTTGAAGAGGATGAAGTTGTCAAGAACGCTCTTGGAGAAAAAGTGTTCAATCAGTTCTACAATATCAAGAGGGCTGAATGGGATGCTTACAGGATACAGGTCTTCGATTATGAGAGGGATGAGTACCTGAACGTTTAATCATTCCCTATAATTTGAGTATATGGCCAGTAGCCATTCATTGGCTACTTGATTTTCATTTTTTTAACTCTTGGAGACTTATGTATAAATCTGGATGAATATATGTATTTGAGGTTAAAATTCTTAGAATTATTTTAAGGCATATGATAATTTTAGAGTATATGGGCATATGATAAAATTTCACGATTATTACGATTATTTTAAAGGCATATGGTAATAAGTAGGATATTTAAAGAAGGCACATTATCATTAAAATCAAACCTGATGCGTATATTCGCCTAAATCATTAATTTTTTGGAGGAGAGAAAAATGTGCGGAATAGCAGGTGTAATATACAAGGACAGGAAATCCCATCCGATTGGGGAGGCATTGACATCAATGCTTGAATCCCTCCAGCACAGGGGTCCGGATTCAGCAGGATATGCTCTTTACGGTAGTTTGGATTTCCCAGAAAATTATTATCAACTAAACATTCAAGTGAACAGGAGAAAAGGCACCCTGGATAATTTAAAATCATTGCTGAGTCAAATCACTCCAATATTTGAAGAGGAACTGATCAGGTCAGTTGGGGACTCAGACGTGTACAAGTGCAAGATAGCACTGGATGAGTACTCGCTTTTAAAACCCTGCATAAGGGAAATCGACGAGCTGGATGATGTCAGGGTTATCAACGGTTCACATTCATTCGAGATGATAAAGGATGTCGGCAAGGTAAAAGACATTGCCGAAAGGTTCGACGTCTACAATCGCATGGGGACTCATGGGATAGGACACACTCGATTTGCAACAGAAAGCGGTGTTGACCGCTACCATGCACATCCATACCAAAGCTACATCATACCGGACATTACAGTGGTGCATAATGGTCAAATCACCAACTACTGGAAAATAAGAGACCCTCTTGAGCGCAAGGGACACACTTTCGAATCATACAACGACACTGAATGCATAGTCCACTACATGGCTGATAAGCTGAACCAGGGCTACAAGCTCGAGGAGGCACTTGACCAGGCTGTCATAGACCTGGATGGTCCGTTCTCAATACTGGTTGGAACCCCTAACGGCATAGGCATTGCAAAGGACAAGCTGGGCCTGCGACCGGGGGTGATGGTTGAAACAGATGAGATATTTGCAGTGGCATCAGAGGAGATGGCATTGCATGATGTCACCGATTCAGATGAAATCGAGCAGATTGCACCGGGAGAGACAAGGGCATATACAATCTAGGAGGAGGTTTGACTATGGATGAATATGTTATTGACGCTAAAGGCATGGACGTGAAGGAACTGAACCGCACAATAAAGAGGCAGGCAAAAGAACATGATTGTCTCATCATCGACAATCCCGAATCCGAACACAACATCTGCGCAGGATTGACTGGGGAAGTTGACATCATAATCAACGGTTCTGCAGGATATTTCGTTGGAACAATGGTCAACGGGCCGAAAATACATATCAAGGGGAATGCAGGATGGTTCGCTGGGGATAACATGACTGAAGGCGAACTCATAATTGAGGGCACTGCCGGAGACGGTGCAGGACAGGGAATCTACGGTGGAACCGTGATAGTTAAAGGCAACACTGGTTCAAGAACAGGGGAAATCATGAAAGGAGGAACCGTAATAATAGGTGGGAACAGCGGCTACATGACTGGACTGCTCATGATGGGCGGCAGATTGATCATATTAGGGGATGTCACCGATGATGTCGGCGAATCAATCATGAGGGGAACAATATTTGTTCTTGGAGAAGTGAAAAGCCTGGGTAAAAATGCGGTAATGGATGAAGCCACCAGTGAAGATATTGATGATTTAAGGGAAATCCTCACTGAATACGGTTTCAACCTGTCTGATGACGATTATTCAAATTTTAAAAAAATAGTTAATATGTAATAAAATGGGATGGTGAAAAATATGAGTGAACGCAGAATTGCAATGGTTGGAACACCATGCGAGATTATGGCGGCATCCAAACTACAATATTATACTGACAGTCCCATTGAAGTCAAACTGGGATTGTTCTGCATGGAGAATTTCTCATACAAGTACTTTACAAACCTTCTAAAAGAATACGACTTGAAAATGGATGACATTGAGAAATTCAGAATCGAGAAAGGATTCGTATTCCTATTATTGAAGAGTAATGAAACATTAAAAATTCCATTATCCGTTGCCAAAAGGATAATCAGGAAAAACTGCAACATATGTGTTGAACTGACTTCTGAAACATCTGACATATCAATAGGCTCCATCGGTTCAGAGGACGGATGGTCAACAGTGATTGTGAGAAGCGAAAAAGGAGAGGAAATCATCAATGGGGCAATCGAGCAGGAATTCATTGAAGCCAAGTCATTCAATGAATATCAATTTGACTTGTTGAACAGGATTGCTGAAAGTAAAATCGAAAGGAACATGGAGTTTGTTGAAAGAAGAGAGTTCCTTGCCAGGCCGGTACTGTATCAAAGGGAAAAAACTGATGATTCCATAGCATTTGAAGTGTCACAATCCGATTTCACAGACTTGAAATCCAATGTCATTGATGTTGGAGCATGCGTATTGTGCGGAGCATGTGAATATGCATGTCCAGACAATCTCATAAGGATTGAGGACACCAAGCCAATCATGAAAGGGGAGTGCCCACAGGATTGTCATGCATGCTTTGCGGTTTGCCCAAGAACATTTGTGCCGGAGGAGTTAAGAAACGATAACTCAAAAGCGATTGGTGATTTCAAACAAGTATTGACTGTCAAATCATTGAAGCATACTCAGGGTCAGGACGGCTCTATCGTCACCACTCTGCTTGACTATCTCCTTACAAATAAGATAGTTACTGATGCGATGGTTGTTGACAAGCAGGATCACCTGGCATGGAAGCCATATGCCAAGATTACAAGAGGCATAGATGAAATCATCAAGTCCGGAGGGACAAAATATTCAGTCTGTCCGGTTTTCAAAGCATTAGGGGAGGTTGATTAAGAATGTCATTTACAGTTGAGCGTAAAATAGAGATATGCAAGCAGAGCAATGATCGGCCAGGATGCTGCTGGTATCTATGCGACAATCCCAAAAGGGCTGCATGTAAGAACTGTTACAGCTGCTATTCAAACTGTCCTCATGGGGTTTACGAGGTGATTAATGACGAGCCGTTGCCAATTCATCAGGAGAATTGTGTGGGATGTAAGATATGTGAGGAAATGTGTCCTACCCATGCAATATATGTAAGGCCTCTTGCCGATGAGGGAAGGGGAATCTGGTCAAATTCAACAATGGTTGAAATCAAGCGAAAAAGCCAATCCGGCTCCTACAAGGTCAGGGGTTGCGGACTTACCAGGAAAATACCGACATTCGACGACTTGAGCCTGCTTCCGGCACAAGTCTCAAGACCTCCAATAGACTCCTATCGTGAAACCTGCAAGACATCAGTCGTTCTCGGCGACAGGTTCGCTGAAAACCCGATTGAAATCAACACTCCAATAATGATCGGGGCAATGTCTTTTGGTGCACTGAGCAAGGAGGCTAAAATGGCATTGGCTATTGGAAGCAGCAAGGCAGGCACAATCACAAACACCGGTGAAGGAGGAATGCTTCCCGAAGAAAGGCATTACGCAGATAAATTGATTGCACAGTATGCCTCTGGAAGATTTGGGGTTTCCGCAGAGTACCTAAACAATGCTGAAGCGGTGGAAATCAAGATTGGTCAGGGTGCAAAATCAGGTATGGGCGGACATTTGCTCGCACACAAGGTGACTGCTGAAGTTGCACGAGTGCGCAACATCCCTGAGGGAACCTCCGCATTGAGCCCGGCAAGGCACATGGACATTGTGGGGCCTGAGGATTTGGGCATGAAAATAGACCAGTTGAGGGAAATCACCGACTGGAAAATCCCAATCATAGTTAAGTTCGCATCCGGCAGAGTGGAGCAGGATGTTAAAATCGCCGCAAAGGCCGGTGCAGACATTATAGTTGTTGACGGTATGCAGGGAGGTACAGGTGCAGGACCTGAGGTTGTCACAGAACACGCGGGCATTCCAACAATAGAGGCAATAGTAAGAGCGGATGATGCTCTAAAAGAGATTAGCCTGAGAAGCGAGGTCAGTCTCGTGGCTGCAGGTGGCATTCGCTCCGGTGCAGATGTGGCTAAGGCCATTGCACTGGGTGCTGATGCGGTTTATGTCGCCACTTCTGCATTGATATCCATTGGATGCAAGGTTTGCCAGTCATGTTCTGAAGGAATCTGTCCGAAAGGAATCGCAACACAGGACAAGGTGCTTAGAAGAAGACTTGACCCGATCAGGAAAGGACAGCAGGTCGCCAATTATATTGAGGCAATGACTCAGGAAGTAACCTCTCTGACCCAGCAGGCAGGCAACACCGATATTGAAAATCTTGAGCGTCAGGACCTTGTATCATTGACCATGGAGGCTTCACAGCTGACTGGCGTGCCGATGGTGAGTACACAGTACTAGGTGATTAATCGAGTTTAAGGAGAGATAATTTATGGCAGCGTTTGAAAGGGCTAAATCAGGAATTCCAGGGCTTGATGCGGCTTTGGACAATATTCGTTTAGGGGATAATGTAGTGTGGAATGTCACTAATCTCAATGAGTTCTCCTACTTTGTCGACCCATACGTTAAGCAGGCAAAAAAGGACAATAGGAACCTGATCTATATCAGGTTCGCCAATCATGAACCGTTGATAGAGATGACTGATGAGGATTATCTGTTGCTCGAGCTAGAGGAAAACAATCAGGACAATGAGTTCTGCATGATACAGCGTGACGGGATTAAGATATATAAGGTCAATCCATACAACCAGTTCGAGACATTCACCCTGGAAGTGCACAGGATAATTGAAAAGGAGGGTCGTGACGCGTTTTATGTCTTTGACTGTCTAAGCGATCTGCAGGCGGTGTGGTCAACTGATTTGATGATGGGCAACTTCTTCAAGGTAACATGCCCCTTCCTCTTCCAATTGGACACTATTGCCTATTTCCCGATAATAAGGGGCAGGCACTCCTATGATGCCATAGCAAAAATCAGGGAGACCACGCAATTGTTCCTGAACGTGTACTCAAACTCTCCTGAGGAGATTTACTTCTCGCCATTGAAGGTTTGGAACCGATACTCCCAGACAATGTTTCTGGGTCATAAGTTCAACATCCTCACAGGTTCTGTTAAGGTTCTGCAGGATGGTCAGGATCTGAGTCGCTACTACAAGACAATAAACTCAGACATCTACCAGAACGGCCAGACACTCGACAGTTGGGAGCGCTACATGCTACAGGTCAGGAGGGAGTATGCTGAGGGCAAGGATATTGATGATGAGTGCGATAAGATCTGCGAGCTCATGATGACCAAGGATGAGCGCATGCTTTCCAAAATCAAGGAATACTTCACTTTCGAGGATTACCTCACAATCTATGACCGTCGCGTGGGAAGCGGACTGGTCGGGGGTAAGACCTGCGGAATGCTTCTTGCAAGGAAAATCATTGAAAAGAACAGTCCAGAAATCTACAGGGAGGTTTTCGAACCGGATGATTCATTCTACATAGGGTCTGACCTGTTTTACACTTACATTGTATCAAATGACCTTTGGGACTTGAGGGTGAATCAGAGAACCAAGGAAGGGTATTATGAGTACGGTGCGAAACTGGAGAAAGCCCTGAAGGAAGGGGTTTTCTCCGATGAGATTAAAAAGGGCTTCATTCAGATACTGGATTACTTCGGCCAAAACCCTATCATCGTAAGGTCAAGCAGTTTTCTTGAGGACGGTTACGGCAACGCGTTCGCAGGGAAGTACGAGTCAGTGTTCTGCGTAAACAGGGGAAGCCTTGAAGAACGCCTCGAGGCTTTTGAGGAAGCAGTCAAGATAGTATATTCAAGCACCATGAACATTTCCGCACTGGAGTACCGTAAGATAAATGGATTGGATGATACTGATGAGCAGATGGCATTGCTGGTTCAGAGGGTTTCAGGCTCCTATTGTGATGATTATTTCTTCCCGACCGCCGCTGGCGTCGGATTTTCCTACAGTCCCTACTCCCCATTGCCTGATATGGACAACAGCAAGGGGATGCTGAGGCTGGTGATGGGTCTCGGCACCAAGGCTGTGGACCGGACCAAGAAGGACTATCCGAGAATAATCAATCTCGACAAGCCCGAAGTCACGTTAACCAAGGACATCAAGGAGAAGCATAGGTATTCCCAGCATTACCTTGATGTCATTGACCTTAAAAACATTTCCCTTCATGACGTTCCTGTCGATGAGGGATTGGAGGTGATTCCAAGGCATGCCAAAAGGGTATTGATAGAGCATGACCGTGAAGCCGAAAGAATGTTCCGTGACCGTGGACAGTCAAGGGAGATAGTGTTCGTCAACTGTGAGGGCATGGTGAGGAATAAGGAGTTCATTGGTGTGATGAAGAATATTTTAAACACTCTTCAAACCGCCTATGATTACCCGGTCGACATTGAATACACTGTAAATGTCGGTGAGGACAATTCATTCAACATCAACCTCCTTCAATGCCGACCGCTTCAGGTTTCCCTCAACGATGAGGATATTGAAATGCCTGAGGATGCAAACGTGTTCTTCCACATCAAGGACTCATCAATGGGAATGTCCCGGAAAGACCGGATTGACACAATCTGTTATGTTGACCCTCACAGGTACTATGAGTACCCGTATGCTGGGAAAAGCTCGCTTTCAAGGGTAATCAGTGACGTGAACGCATACTGCAGGGACAATGGCAGGACATCCATTCTCATTGTTCCGGGTAGGATAGGAACCTCCTCCCCGGAATTGGGCATACCAGTGGTGTTTGCTGACATCAGCCATTTCACCGCAATCCTTGAGGAGGCATACAGTGAAGTCGGCTATATGCCTGAGTTGTCCTTTGGAAGCCATATGTTCCAGGATCTGGTGGAAGCGGAAATCTATTACGGGGCACTGTTTGAAAACGACAAGAAGATAGAGTTTAACAGGGACATGATTTATGAGTATCCTAATATGCTGAGGGATATTAATCCCGATTTGGCCGAGGAAATTTATGATATGGTTCAGGTCATCGACTTCAAGGAGGATAAGGCGGAATTCTATCATGACATGAAAAAGGATGAAACAATGTGCATTTTCAAGTGAATATGGAATGATTATTCTTTTCCAGTTCATATTTTTGGGTTAGGCGGGTGGGACATATGCCTTTTTTATTTGGGAAAAACATATTTTTCGGTTAATGTCGAAAAAAATCGTATGACAAAATGTGATCAACAGCCCCTTTGAATGGGGGTTTGTTTTTCACATTCCTTTAAATTATGGTCTCATTAATTATTTGCTTTGAAAGTTACTTTAATTATTTCTTTTCTGACAATTTCGTATGCATCAACCCTCTTGGACATGCTGTTTTTTCCGCAATCATTGATTTGATATGATGGATGGGCGATATTTTGCACATGTTTCGATGCAAGTGTGATGATCATCAACCGCTAAAGCAGGGATTGTTGCACTTTACAATGTCTGATATTGATGAGGTTAATTCAATCAAAATGAAGTTTCACGCTTAAAAAAAATAGATGTGGGGGGGGGGGAGTGATATCGTCATGCCTTATAGGATATGTAATACACTCTTGCCTTCCATATCTGGTATCTGAATGTGTAGTCCTTATCCGGATTTTCCCACTTGCCGTTTTTAAATTTGCTGTATTCCATTTTTGAAACGGTCTTCCTTGTTGATGGCTTGTAGAAAATGAATTTCGCCTTTAAGATTTTAGTGTATTTCTCCTTGTTTTTAAAGACAATTGTAACCTCTTTTCCCTTATCCTTGTCATAGAGGACTTTGAGTCTGATTTTATCCTTGTTTTTCAGGGTTTTAATCTTTGAAAAGCGAACAAGGACTGAGTATTGTTTTCCGACAAAAATCTTTGATGTTTTGGTCACGGTATAGTTGTCGTCATCGGCAGTGATGTTTACAGAATACTTGCCGACTTTCAAGCCTTTAGTGTTGAATTGGGCGATTCCCTTGGAGTTCGTTTTGATGTTGAATACTTTAATTTTATTTCCTGATTTGACGGTCACTTTCAGTTTCACGTTTTTAAGCAATGTCTTGTTCTTGTCCTGCAGCTTGATTTTAAAGTATGAGCTTTTCTTGTACTTCACGGCCTTTTCATCCGCCTGGACGCTTGTCTTGATTTTTTCTTTTGTAGTGTTGCGGCGTTTGGGTTTTGAATTATTCTGCTGAAAAGATACGTAATATTTTTCATACATTCATATTCTGGAAAACCTCTCATGGAATCGGGGTAAATATTAAATATTACTTGGGAGTTGTTAAGATTATAAAAATTGGATGGTGAATAATCATGAAAAACATGTATAAAATCATCATAATCATTGCAATCATAATAATAGCCATTGCTGGTGCCTTCGCCCTCTTGGGAAACAGTAACCATTCATCAGGCGACGGCCCATCATATAATGCAACATTATTAAATGAAAAACTGGCTATTGACATGAGCAACTGGAGTTATGATGAAACAAACGACATATACTATCAGATAGGACTCGTATACTGCATGAACCCAGAAGACACGGCCTATGAGTCCTGTGGAATCTACGTGCCTGGAAAATACTTCGAGGCAACAAAAAACGCAAACGGAACATACACATGCAAACTTAAAAGCGACGCCAAGGTTGGAAACTACACTGCATCCGAAGCGCCGATCGTGATGCCTGTAAACACTCCAGGATACTCATCATGCACAGCGCCGACAGCATACAATGCCAATGAGGTCAAATCCTACACTGACGCAGGATTCATATACCTGAATGCAGGATGCCGTGGAAGAGACAATGCCGAAGCCCCTGATGGAGTCACAGACCTCAAGGCAGCAGTCACATACTACCGATTCAACGGCGATGTCCTGCCGGGAAACGCTGAAAAGATATTCACATTCGGCCACAGTGGAGGCGGAGCGCAATCCGCAATAATGGGGGCGAGCGGAAACAGTGAACTCTACAATCCATACCTTGAAAGCATCCAGGCAGCAATGGTCGACAAGAACGGAAACGGCCTGTCCAATGCCATCGCAGGTGCAATGTGCTGGTGCCCTATAACCAGCCTCGACACTGCGGATGCCGCCTATGAGTGGAACATGGGCCAATACGCCAGGAGCAACAATTCATTCACAGGTGAATTGAGCAATGACCTTGCAGGCGAATACGCGAGTTATATAAATGAATTGGGACTTAAGGATCCAAACGGCAATACTTTGACACTTGAGCAAAGCGAAAAAGGAACATATGCCGCTGGAAGCTACTATGACTACTTGTTAAGCGTCACAGAAGAGTCATTGAACAATTTCCTAAACGACACCACATTCCCATACACTCCATCAAGCATGGGGGCAATGGGAGGCATGCCTTCAGGTGAAGCACCTTCAGGCGACATGGGTGGAGAAGCACCATCAGGTGAAGCACCTACCGCTGACATGTCAACAGATTCATCAGATGATTCTGAAAGCTATGAAACCGCACAGGATTACGTTGACTCACTTAACGGCAATGAAACATGGATCAAGTATGATGCAAGCACAAACACTGCTAAAATCACATCTTTCGAGGCATTTGTAAAGCATTGCAAAAGCCCATCCAAATCAGTTCCAGCATTCGATGACCTGAATCGTTCACAGGCAGAAAACGGACTATTAGGCCTTGACGCCAACGGTTCAGCACACTTCGACAAGACCGTCAGCAGTCTGCTTGCAAACAACTCTGATGAGTACTCACGATACAGTGACTACTCCAATGAGTACGCAACCCAGTACAGTGCAGACCTGGCTAAAAGAGATTCCGAGAACAATACGATGGAAACTCGTGTTAACATGTACAATCCAATGTACTACCTCTGCGATTACTATGACGGAGCAGGAAGCTCTGATGTGGCAAAATATTGGAGGATAAACACCGGCATCGAACAGGGGGACACTTCCCAATGTGTTGACGTGAACCTTTACCTTGCAGTTCTGGCAAAATCCGGCTCTGATAATGTGGAATTCTCCACTGTATGGGGACAGGGTCACACTCAAGCCGAAAGAACAGGTGATTCAACCACCAATTTCATCAATTGGGTTAACAATTGCCTAAATTAGAGAAATCAAATTTTCTTTTCATTTCTTTTTTTCTTATTTTTTTCGATTGCAGGTATGAAATGCGGTTGAATGGAGTATTTTTTCATACCTTTTTTATATCATTAAGGTACATAATAAGTTACATGAGACTCAAAGCATTAATGGCATTATCCGCAATCCTGCTCATCATCGCCGTGGGGGCAGTGTCCGCCGAGGACAACCTCACGATGGCCGGCGAGGGCGATGCCTTGGATACTGCCGTTTCAGGAAACACGTTTGCAGACATTCAAAAGACGGTCTCCTCATCCAACGACGGGGACACCGTGGAACTTGACAGGATAACCTACACAGGCTCCGGCTCACCGATCAAGGTTTCAAAGTCAATAACAATCGATGGAAAAGGCGCAAGGCTCGACGCCGCAAAGAAATCCTCGATCATGGAGGTCACCTCCAAGAAATTGACCCTGAAGGACATAAACTTTGCCAACGCGAAAGGGGTTGCGCTCTTTTCAAAGAACACTGAACTTCTAATAGTGAACTGCACATTCACCAACGGAGGCGGCAAGCTCACCTACATCCCTTACGAATACCTCTACGATGCGGACACAGACTACGCTGGAATCTATGCACAGGGCGGTAAATTGAGCTTGGTCAACTCAACATTCACCTCAAACACCAACGCAAACATTGCACTTGCAGTAGGTGTGGAGGACGGTCAATTGGATGCGAAAAACACTGTCTTTTCAAGCCACAAGCTCGACTACGCCAAGATGGCATCTCCAGCAGACCTCATCCACCTGGACAATACAATGTCAAGCTTTGACAACTGCACATTCAAGGACAATACCGTGCCTGTGCTATACACTGAAAAGCATTCCATCATAAGGGATTCCAGGTTCGCCAACAATTACGGGGAAATCTCATTTTTCGGAAACCCTGATGGGAAGATAACCGAAAATACTGTGCTTGATGTAATCAACTCGCAATTCACAGGCTCCACCCACACCACATTCCTCATGATGTGGGCGGTTCGCCTCAACATCGACGGTTGCACATTCGCATCCAACAAGGAAAGCATAATCGATTCACACTCTGAGGTCAACATCAACAATTCAGTCTTTACAGGCAATCAGGCCAAGAACGGTGCGGTATTCAACACGCTGGGCAAGGCAACAATTGCAAACTCAAACTTCACAGGAAACACTGCCCAGAAGGGAAGCGTCATCTACAATTACGAGTACGTGGGCTGCGGCGAGAAAATCGACAAGTACCTCACCATCGTCAACTCAACAATCACTGATTCCGTTGCAACAGTCGAGGGAGGCGCAATATATGCCACATGCACCAACATCAACCTCGAAAACACTAGCATAACCACCAGAAAGGACTCCAAGGGCTCACAGATCTATCTCATGGCATCCAACTTCAAGTCAACTAACTCAACCCATCAAGCGCCGAAGAGCGATAAGTTCACATTCAAGGCAATGTATGCCAGCTTCACCACCACAACCTATGATTCACGCAAAAGGTTCGAGGTGACCATAAGCGAGAAGACAGAAGACGGATACGGGGCAGTGGGTCATGTTAAGGCAATATTCAAGGTCTACACAGGAAAGAAATACAAGCTCTACTACTACAATGCGGACAATGAGAATCGCGCCGAGGCATACTTCAGGATAACCTCCGACTTGTCCGTCGGAAAGCACAAGATTGTCATAATGCCCAACAGCAAATACTCCACCTTCCCCAAAAAGACATTCACCCTGACAGTCAAGAAGGCAAAGACAACCGTCAAGGCCAAGAAGATGACTGCAAAGTACAAAAAATCAAAATACTTCAAGATAACAGTCAAGAACAAGGCCTCAGGAAAAATCGTTCCTAAGCTCAAAATCAAGGTCAAGGTCTTCACCGGCAAGAAGTATAAGGTTTACGTTCTCAAAACTGACAAGAAGGGTGTCGCCAAGCTGAACACTAAGAAGCTGAAACGTGGAAACCATAAGGTGGAGATCACATCTAAAAGCAAGAATTATGATGTTTCGAAAAAATCAAGCATTAAAATTAAGTAAGGATTGATTAATCCTTAATTTTCTATTTTTTTTAAGTTTTCAACGAATCTTTGTATTGATATAAATAAAATTATTTTATTATCACTGTTTTTTTTAATTACCTGTAAAAACTCTTTTTTAATGGGTTACTAAATTATGGGTTCTAAATTTCAAATTTACCAATAAATGGTATTCCTTTTACAAAATTGTTATTAATGAAGAAAAATATAGTTAATAACAAGATATGTATATTTTCTAATTATTTGTAGGTAATTAAAATGTCAACTCAAAGTGAAGCAGTTTTAGAAGAGAATTTGATTAAAAGATTATCAAATAATGGATATGAAAGAATTAAAATTAAAAATGAAGACGAGTTAATTGCTAATTTTAAAATTCAATTGGAACGATTAAATAAATGTGAGTTAACAGATGAAGAATTTAACAAGATTTTATTATTCTTAGACCAAGGTTCCATTTTTGATAAAGCAAAAAAATTAAGAGATCACTTTTTCATTGATAGAAAAGACAATCCATTTTATATTAAGTTTTTAAACGAGAAAGATTGGTGTAAAAATATTTTTCAGATTTCAAATCAAATAACAATGGAAGGAAAACATAAAAACCGCTATGATGTTACATTACTTATCAATGGTTTACCTCTTGTACAAATTGAACTTAAAAGAAGAGGAATGCCATTAAAAGAAGCATTTGATCAAATTACTCGCTACACTTTACATTCATATAAAGGACTATTTAATTACATACAGATATTCGTTGTAAGTAATGGGGTTAATACAAAATACTTTGCAAACGGATTAAAAAAGGATTTGCAATATGAATTCACATTCTTCTGGAAGGATGAAGAAAATCACAATATTCATTCGTTAGATGAGTTTGCAGATACATTTTTAGAAAAATGCAATATTGCAAAAATGATTTCAAAATTCATGGTTTTAAATGAATCCTCAAAGACGCTAATGGTTTTGAGGGCCTATCAGAAATATGCTGTTGAAAAAGTGCTTCACCAAGCGTTGGAAATTAAGCAAAACGGTTATGTGTGGCATACTACAGGTTCGGGTAAGACTTTAACCTCGTATAAGGTAAGTCAATTGCTTGCTGAGGATGAATCAATATATAAAGTGATTTTTGTTGTTGATAGGCGTGATTTGGATCTTCAAACCAATAAGGAATTCAACAGTTTCTGTGACGGATGTGTGAACACAACAAAACATACTGGAGTGCTTATTAAAAATTTAACCACTGATGGTAAAGGTAAATTAATCACAACTACTATTCAAAAGTTATCAAAAGCTGTAAAAACTGCTGGTGATAAAGCTAAACTTCAAAAAATCAAGGATGAAAATATTATATTGATTTTTGATGAATGTCATAGGAGTCAATTTGGTGAGATGCATCAAACTATTACAGATTTCTTCACTAATGCATTATCATTTGGTTTTACAGGAACACCAATTTTTGCAGCAAATTCTGATGGAACAAGAACTACCAAAGATATTTTTGGTAAAAAACTCCATGAGTATGTAATTAAAGATGCAATTGCAGATAATAATGTGCTAGGATTTTCAGTAGATTATTTTGGTGGAGCTAAGTTAAAAGAAATTCCAGATAAGGAAGTTTCAAAAATTGATACTAAGGAATTTTTAGAATCAGATAAACGCTTAAACCAGATTGTTGATCATATTATTGAAAGCTATGATAGAAAAACCCGTAACCGCGAATTTAATGCAATGTTTACGGTTTCAAGAGGGGGAGTAGTTCATAAATACTATGAGTTATTTAAGAAAAAAGATCATGATTTAAAAATCGCCACAATATTTACTTTTAAAGCTAATGAGGATTTAAGTGAAAGTGAGCATTCCCAGGATTTATTGGATAAGTATATGAAGGATTATAATGAAATGTTTGAAACCAATTTCACAAGTGATGATTTTAGACAATATCATGCAGATGTTTCAAAGCGTATGAAAAACCGTGAAATTGATTTATTGCTTGTTGTGGATATGTTTTTAACAGGTTTTGATAGTAAACTGCTTAACACTTTATATGTGGATAAGAATCTACAATACCATGGTTTGCTTCAAGCATTTTCAAGAACTAATCGTATAATTAATAAGCGTAAATCACAGGGAAATATTGTTTGTTTTACTAATCTTAAAGAGAATGTGGATAATGCTATTGCACTATTTTCTGATCCTGATGCTATTGAGGATATTATCATGCCTCCATATGAGACATTTGTCAAATGGTTTAATCAGGATTTGGAAAGATTGTTTAAATTAGTTAAAACTGCTGCTGAAGCATTAGAGCTTCAAAGTGAAAAAGATAAGGAAAGTTTTGTTTTAATTTTCAGGGATTTAATACGTAATAAGAATAAATTGGATATTTTCACCGAGTTTGATTGGAAAGATGTTAAAATCGAAGAACAGGATTTCAATGATTTTAGAAGTGCTTATTTGGATATTTATGCTGAAATCAAACAACCTAAAGATGACGACCCGGAATCTATTTTGAAGGATATTGATTTTGAGTTAGAATTGCTTCGCAATGATCAAATCAATGTTGATTATATTTTAAATCTTTTAGCCGATTTAGATAAGAATAGTCCTAGTTTTGACCATGATAAAAAGCGTATTATTAGTATCATGAAAGAGCATGAGAATTTGCGCAGTAAGATTGATTTGATTGAAAAATTCATTAATGAACGGCTTGGCAATATTGATACGAAAATCACAAGTGTTAGTGAGGAATTTGATTCTTTCATGCGTCATGAGAGAAAGGAAGCTATGTGTGAGATTGTTGATAAGGAACGTTTGGATGAGGATAAGGCTCGTAAGGTATTTGAAATTTTTGAATTTTCAGGTAAAATTGATGATGATTTGCTGAAAAAGGCTTTTCTTGAAAAAATGAAATTTAAGGAACGCAAGAATAAGGTTAAAACTGTTAAATTTGAAATTATTAATTTATTTGATAAGTTTGATTATTAACATTTTTTTGTCATTAATTGTTAATTACAAAAAAATTCAAAAGGTTTATATACTATGGTTTGAAGATTATTAATTGTCATTAGTGATTAATTACAGATTACTTGCAAGTCACATCACAATGAAAAAAGTAACTGATAAAATTTAATCTTCAAATTCTTGAAGAAAAAAAGATGAATTGAAACAAGAGAAAGTAAATTATCTAGGAGAACTATAATGGATGTAAAAAAATTAGAAGATGTTGCAGAAATATTCTCAGGAGTTCAAATATCCAGATTCAAAGATAAAAACTCCAAAGAACAACCTGTAATAAAAAATAAATTCATTAAAGAAGATATTTTAGATTATTCACTAGAAAACATCACAAAAGAGATTAATGATAAATATTACTCTCAAAAAGGCGATATTATCATATCACTATCACAACCAAACACTGTTAGCATATTAAAAGAAAATGGGTATATCATACCAATGTATTTCGCAATAATAAGATTAAAAAAGGGATATGATTCATCATTCATTTATCATTTACTGAACAGTGAAATATTTCACAAAAAATCCTACAGATTTCTTGAAGGTGGTGCCTTAAAAGTTATAAAAATATCTGATTTAAAAAATATGAAAGTAACCATTCCCAATATTGATAAACAGAAAAAATATGGGGAATTATTAAATTTAATAGATGAAAAAAACAATTTACTTGAAAAAAAGAAAAATTGCAATAAAAAAATTAAGGAATATCTAATCCAAACACAATTGAAAGGAGAAAAATAAATGTCAAATTATCAAAACAGTCTTGAAGGCAAGCTATGGGCAATAGCTGATGAATTAAGAGGCAACATGGATGCAAGTGAATTCAAAAATTATATTCTTGGATTTATCTTCTACAGATACCTCTCTGAAAAACTAGAATTGCACATGAATGAAGAATTAAAAGAAGATGGATTAACATTCACTGAAGCATGGGAAGATGAAAGCTATCAAGATGATCTAAAAGAAGAAGGAATCTCTTCACTTGGTTATTTTTTAGAACCACAATATCTATTCAGCAATATCATAGAAGATGCAAAAACTGATAAGTTCATATTAGATGATTTAATGAAATCATTAAACTACATTAGTAATTCATCAATGGGAGCAGATAGTCAGGAAGATTTCAGTAACCTATTTGAAGATGTGGATTTAACTTCTTCAAAACTTGGACGTACAAATGAAGATAAAAATAAATTAATCTCCAGAATATTATTAAATCTTAATGATATAGATTTTAAACTAGAAGATGATGAATCAGACATATTGGGAGATGCTTATGAATATCTAATAAGTCAATTTGCATCAAGCGCAGGTAAAAAAGCAGGAGAATTTTATACTCCTCAGGAAGTATCAAAAATATTAGCAAAAATAGTTACTCTCGGAAAA
>NZ_CACYJE010000005.1 GCF_902774605.1 uncultured Methanobrevibacter sp. | reverse complement strand
CTTGATTATTTTCTTGCACTTATTATAGCACATTTCGATGAAAAATGCACTGTTTATCGAGAATTTTACTGATTGCTTGTTTTGAAGGCAGTGACTAATGTAACGCTGAACGACCTTGAATTATCTCTCGATTTTGAGGATTAACGATACGCTAATTTCTTGAATATGATATATCTCTTCCAAACAGGCAGTAGGCAGCATCGCTTGCTGCCTGTTTTCAGAGGCACTGCCCGATACTAATGTGTGAAGCTCTTAACGGAAAAATGAGAATCAAACAGTGCATAAAGGAACACCCGCAATGATGTAGGTGTTCCTTTTTAATTGAAGTTTTTAACAAATTTAATTTTAAAATTCTATTGTACATTTGTTTACCTGAATCCGTGAAATTCAAATTGCTTGATAACAACAAAGTCCAGTGTTAATGCGGTAAAAAGTAATTTTGACCTATCATGCTGCTTTCACCCAAATGGTGCAAAAAAGTTATTACTGAAAACGCCGATAAAAGTAGATACTATGCGGCTTTTCCAGCTTTTTTCAAAACAAGTTTCACGGATTCAGGTTTTAGATAAGGTAGAATATACTTGCCATACAAAAACTTATATTTTATTCATTGCGGTATACCTTATTGTAAACAAATTGAAGCAGGATAAAAATAAGAGCTATAGCACTAGTCTTATATAGCTCTTATTTTTTATCAACTTATATATTCACTAAACTCTTAAAAATACTATTATGATATAGTACCGCTGTATTAAAGAAAACTATTTAATCCTTTTGCAATAGCAATAAAATGATCTAATTGTTCATTGCTGAATCATTTAGTAGCTACAAAATATCTTTTTATATAATCGAATTTAACGAGTATGTGTAAAATATTCTATTGAAGTAAAGTATTTTTAGTTTCAAATTTTAAATCTGACATCTTTACATGGAACAGTCTGGATTCGAGTGTTTTAGCTGTTTGCGGGTCTTTATAGCCCATAGTTACCAACAGATTATTTTTGTTACGTGATACACCAATTATATAATATCTATCATTATTAGTTTTATATGTTGCTTTTAGCATTTTACCTTCATTGGCATCAAAAAGATACAAATAATTATTTTCGTTTCCATATTGATAGAATAGTTTTGGTTCTTGGTTGTTTTCAGTTTCGTATGAGAGCTCAAATGATTGGTCAATAAATCCCGGAGAGTCTATTTTTTTATTATTAACCACTCCCAAATAGCGAGTAATGCTAAAGTTTTCATAATACAGATAATCATTTATATAGTCAAAAAATGTAACCCCCTGTATTAATTCGTTACTATCTGTAAATATGGGTGATATGTCAATTGAATTTAATAAGTTCATATCATAATCATATGTATCAATATTTAATGAGGCATCTTCTTTCGTTTTATTCCGTAACATCAATAATGAAATTGTTTTTTTATCTTCGTTGACAGAAATATTTCTTACTGCTTCTCCAACAACATTTTGATCATCAAAATCAAAAAATTTGAGTTGTTTTATTTTTCCAGTAACAGTATTATATTCTTGCAAACAACTACCGTTTGTGACTACCTTGTTCAATAGTACACAATCACCTTTACGTTTCATAGTATCATAAGGGAAGCCACCTTTTTCTGAATTGATTTGAACTAAGCAGTCGCGAACTAAATCCACGTCAACAAATAATAGAGATCTGTTTTCTTCAGATGTATAATCACCAGTGCTGATATAGAAATACAAATGATTATTAACTAGTGCGGATTCATGTGTTTGAAATGACCAGTTTTCAATATTTCCTAATTTAACACTTTCTGAAGCATCAAAATAATAATGGTAATATTCCATGACTGTTGTTCTATTTGAGTCATTGCTTGCCCATTTAGAATACACAAAACCATCTTGTGTTTGAAAAATATATCCGAAATGTTCAATTCGATCCAAAAATTGATTATTTTCATAGATGGAAATAGTCTCATTTGAATTAATTATATTTTGGGAAATCGCCTGAGTTTTTTCAGAACGATTTTCGTTGGTGTGATCTGTGAATTTGCAAGCTGACATTAAAATGATTAGCATTAAAGAAAGCCCAAACAATAACAATTTTTTCATACATACTCACCTAATTACAGTGAGATTGTAATATGTTTATATTACAATCTCACTTCATCTTATATTACCATATTATTTCCTTGCAAACACTACTTGATACATTTGCTGTTTTTAAGTAAAAATACGGCCAATTGGTGTGTGTTCCACCGAGCGGATCTGCAAATTGAATTTGGGATTTATCACTGTAGATGGCATTAACAACTAAAAAGTGTCCGTTTGTTGCGTAATGCCAATTAGAACCACTTGTGTTTATGATTCCCATCAAGCAGGGTTTCTTGGGGCCAGTTATTGTTGCATATAGTTTATCACACATTGTGGATTGGCTTGGGTTAGAAATGCGTGCATAATAAAAGCTTTGCTTTTGATTTAAATAAGGTGCTATTTGCGTTGCAGTTGTACCACCACTGGTTGTGCCAAGATCACTTGCAATTGAAGCTTGTGATGCACTGCTTCTGTTTGCATATTGCAAAACACTTTTTACACATGCAGGAACACAATAATTGTTTTCCGTTTGTTGATACATTGTAAAGGTACCCGGAATAGATATTTTTGTAGCAGTTGAAGCTTTTGTATCCGTTTGACTAGATAACAATACAGCTTGGTTTTCTTTTTCTTGGATTCTTAACCAATCTTCTGGTGTCAGACTGGAAATATATTCTTTTTCTTCTTCGTCATCTGGAAATATGACTCCTGTTATTGACTCCATCTTTTTTGTGTCAGTTGATTCAGCATTTGCACTTACGTTAAATGATAACAATACTGAAAAAACAAGAATCAACGAACTTATTGTTATTAACTTTTTCATAATAAATCTTCCTAGTACTTTTTATTTTAGTATAAGCCGCTATTTACAACAGAACCTTTTATATATACGCTATAAGTATTTGTTCCACCGTGTAAAAAACCAACTATTTTGGATGTTCTGCCAGCGTCTATGACACCGCATTTCATACCGCCTCCACTATCACCGTTTTGCATAGCCTTGTTAGTCTTTATTAAGTTACTCCAAGTATATCCGTTGCCTGTATAGGAAAAATTATTTGATGTAACTTTTCCAGAAACAGTGCCTGAATATGAACCTCTCTGAGAAACGGTAGTACCAACTATTGGTACATCTGTGGAAAGTTGTTCATATAATGTGGTGTTACTGACATAATTATCTTCACTATCAAATAGAACAAATGAAGCATCACAAGTTCCATTATAAACTCGTTTTGTAATTGTTCCTATTTTTGTGTTGCCAGAATAAATTGTATCATTATTGCTAAAGCCGTGACCACAAGTTATAAATCCTCTTTGACCAGTACTTGGGCGGTAATAACCTACACCAACGGATGCGTAAGTTATTGTTGTACTCGTTTTTTTGTTAATTTGAGAATTGCCATTTACACTTACGAGAAGCTCAATTTTTTCATCTGGCTCCTCATGAAAAGAAATAATATTTGGCTCAACTGATTGTATGTTCCTTTCTTTCAAAATGTGAATAATGAATTCATATAAATTTTTTTCATTAGAAATATCATTTATTCCTATATCGATAATGTTGTTTCTTACGTCAACAGATATATTTCTTATCGCTGGATTGCTATAAGCTTTGTCTGTGAGTATTGACATTACATTTGTTAATGTGCTATAGCTATATTTTGCCGATTTAATAACAAGAGCTTGTTTTCTATTGCTATTGTCACTTAACACTCCAGATTTGTTCCAAGCTAACTTCTCGGCATTTTTTAGAGATGGGGAGTTTTCAACGAACATCAAAGTAAGATTATTATTGTCATCAATATACATACCAGCATAATCTAATATTTCTTGTTTTGAAAAACCACCCCAAGCATTGAAAACTTCTTCTTCGTTGCAAAAGTCATCAGAATAATACAAATCGGACTCTGTGTTTTTTACCGATGCCATTACCCCAAAGGACGCGGACAGAATAAGGGTTAGTGATATAAGAATACCTAATAATTTTTTCATTGCCAAGTACCTCCTTTTTATTTTCATCTTACTAACTGTCTACAGACTGAATTCTCAACTTCTTCACAAAACAAATTCGTAAAAATGTTGATTAGCAATTTAATCAATAAACTCTTCTAAAAAGCTAATCATATCACTAATAGAGACGGATTCATCAAATATTAGCTCATACAAATTGCTTCCCTTCTTAAATATAGAACGATAGTTTTTATTCGCGAAGGAATAATATATCTTAGTATTATTTATTTGAATTACCTTTACATTACCATTAGGATATTCATTTTGGCTTTCCTTCAAAAATGTTTTAATACTTTGCTCAGTATTAATTTCACACCACAAGTTGGCATTTATTTGATTTTCAATACCGATAAGCTTAGATATTTCGGCTGTTAGAATGTAGTGATTATCATCTACTGAATCAGATAAATCTTGTTTCTGTATTTTATATACAGTAAAACCTTTGGTCTCAAGATTGATTATGGGATCGTTTCCGCCATAAAGAGTTTCTGTTCTTTCAAGAGTTTGTGTGACATTATCTGTTTGTTGTTGTATGTTCAGCCAATTTACAAAATTTATTGAGATTACTAGTATAGCTATTAATGCAAAACTAGCAACTATAGCACCCCATCTGACAAAAAAGGACGAAAATACACTTTTTTTCATTTCTGTATTAGGTGTATAGCAAGAAATGTATTCGTTATCTATTTCACTAAGTGCTTGTAATACAATATGCGGATTCATACAATAAACCCTTCTTTCAATAATAACTGTTTTAATTCAACTCTACATCGAAAGAGTACCACTTTAACTTTACTTGTGCTCAGTCCAAGATTTTTTGATATTTCGCTAATGGATTCAAAATACCAGTATCGACCAATAAATATAGATCTTTTTTCTGTTGAAAGGTTGTTGAGAAAGTTATTTAGTGTATCTCTCAAATGAATAGAATCTATTAGGATATCATTTGTATTTACAGTATCCGGTAAAGTATCTTTAATTTCATCTAGAACAACTTCATATTCACCGTGTCCACGTTTAGCACTGTGCTTCATTTTATATTTGTTTAGAGATAGGTTGCGAATAATCTTTAGTATGAAATTTTTTAAACATATCGGATATTCAGGAGGAATAGAGTTCCATAGTTTGAGCAAAGTATCAGACACCGATTCTTCCGCGTCCTGTTCGTTATGTAAAATATTTAAGGAAACCTTATAACAAAGCTTTCCGTACTTTTGTTCTGTTTCAGAAATAGCTTTTTCATCTCTCTCGTGAAATAAATCTATAATACTCTTATCATCAAGCAAAAGACCACCTCCAATTCATTTGGATTCACGATAGTATGCTTATTAATGATATAAAGATAACATAGATCTCCTCTATTAATTTAGACAATTTTTATCATATGTTGGTTACAAGTATTATAAAACTTTTATTTAAATTTGGCAAATATTATCTGATTTGGTTTTAATAAAGAACTACGTAATAGATAAAAGATTAATTCCAATTTTTTTGACAAATCCAATTGATGTAAAAAAGATCTAAAAATAGATGTAAATGTGTTTTATAGAACCGTCTAAAAAACAAACCATTAAATAATGAAAATATGACAATTAATGCTTCTGCCGATTGTGGTGTTAAATATCATACAACACAAATATAGCAAGACAATAAATTCGATTTTCATTTTTCCGTTAAGAACCTCATGCTTTACACACAGAGTTTGCTTTTTGGCTCCCAATCGGCTAATTCACTTGTGATTTCAAATCATCCTTATGAGAATTAGCCTTTTGTGGAGTATTTCAAGTTCTTAAAGCAGTTTGAAGACGAAAATACAGTTGCCAAATACACAATACCTGCACCGGCACAGACATTCCAGCAGTTTATTGTTCCTGACAATATTGAGAGCACAAGAAAGTTTTATTCCAACAACGAGGAGCTTATTAATGATATTGCGGCAGCTTATCGCGATGTAATCCAGCAGTTCTATGATGCAGGTTGTCGCAATCTTCAGCTTGACGATTGTACATGGGGTGCAGTTGTAGGTGATGCGGCAAAGCAAAGATATGAAGCACTCGGAGTTGATATTGAAACCGTAAAATCCGAACTGCTCAAGGTTAATAACCTTGCACTTGAAAACAAGAAGGACGATATGGTAATTACATCGCATATTTGCCGCGGTAACTACCAATCAACATTCTTCACAAGCGGACCTTATGATTCTGTTGCTGACTATGTTTTTGCGAAAGAAAATGTTAATGCACTTCTTCTTGAGTATGATGACGAACGTTCAGGCGGATCTGAACCTCTTGCAAAGGTTTCAAATGATAAAACAGTGGTTTTGGGATTAATAACCACAAAATCTCCAAAACTTGAAAATAAGGAAGAAGTAATCGCAAGAATACATGAGGCTGCAAAGTATGTTCCGCTTGACAGACTGGCCCTCAGCCCACAGTGCGGATTTGCATCTTGTGAAATCGGTAACAAACTTACCGAAGATGAACAATGGGCAAAACTTAAACTTGTAAAGGAAATTGCAGAAGAAGTTTGGGGATAATTCTATAAATTATAATAAAACCACGTTGCCGATATTTGTTTCGACAACGTGGCTTTTTATGCTTCTCAGGTATCTTTGCACAAAGTGCATAGCAAATAATCACCCTGTATGCGGTTTTGTGACAGGATTTATGCCAAAATCTGTAAACGTAGGTTTATGTTATTCTTCCATTTGTTTTCCAAGGAAAGCGGCTGCCGATTGCGCAAGCTTGACTTCTGTGTTGGTAGGAACTTTAATGCTTTCTCCTGTCAGCATAACAACAGCGCCCATAACGTCGCCGGATGAAATTATCGGATAAATGACGGCCGCATTGTTTTCGATACCCTCAATCGGCTGAACATCGTTAAGGGTTTGCTCAGTAGCGGCATAGCTTTTACGATTTTCCATATAGTTTTCAAGTATTGTGCTGACCCTGCGTTCAAGAAACTCACGCTTTGAAACGCCTGCTGCGGCAATAACATGGTCATTGTCACAGATTAATGTCGGCATTGAGCTTATTCTTGCAATAACGTCGGCATATTGACCTGCAAACGCCGACAATTCACCGACCGGTGAATATTTCTTAAAGATAACTTCTCCGTCGGTCGCCGTGTAAATTTCCAGAGGGTCTCCCTCTCTGATTCGCAGTGTGCGACGAATTTCTTTTGGAATAACCACCCTGCCCAGGTCGTCGATTCTCCTTACTATTCCTGTTGCTTTCATATCTAAAAAACTCCCTTGTTCCAATTTAATTAGCAAATTATTGCCTTAATATTGTTTGAATTAGAAATTTTTTTATTCCGTCAACTAACGTGAATTTTCAGGTTTTGACATAGTATTTTTTGGAAATTTTAAAATAATTTAATCCATTGTACAAATTCGGAATAATGTATGTTCAAATGAAGAAGAATATATTGACAATGTTTTTATTATGTGTTATATTATCAATGGTATAAAACCTATCATTAAGATAGGAATTAGGAGGAGAGCCTGTTATGACGTACTTAAACAGTCTTGTAACAGAAAACTGCAATCTCAGCATGTGCACAATGTGTATGTGCCGTATTTGTACGCTCTCTGATAACTATACCTGAGCAAATTGGGTCTTGTGATACCGGAGAGCAATGCTCTTCGGTTTTTTGTTTATATGGAATTACAGCCTATTAATTGAGAGGTAATTATGAGTTTTGACCTTAACAACCATAAAATTAAAGACAAAATATTTTCTGCCTGTTTCGGACTTGAAAAAGAATGTTTGAGGGTTGATGAGAACGGATTTCTTGCACATACTGACCACGGATTTGATGATGAACATTTGCAAAGGGATTTTTGTGAAAATCAGGTTGAGTTTGTAACAGATGCGTTTGATAATATAAAAGACGTTTGTGCCCAGCTTACACAGCTTCATAAAACAGTGCAAAAGAACCTTGCCGTAAGAAAATCAGGCAGAGAGTTCTTATGGAGCTTTTCAAATCCTCCGTATGTAAAAGGAGAAAATGATGTTCCCATTGCAAATTTTGTGGGTACTTGGGCTAATAAATCGGTTTACCGAAAATATCTTGCCGAGAAATACGGCAGACTTAAGATGTTGTATTCAGGAATACACTTTAATTTTTCATTTAATAATGAGTTGATAGAAAGCGCATTTGAATCAAGCGGAAAATCCGATTTTTGTTCTTTTAAAAATGATATATATCTTGAGCTTGCACAAAAATCGGTTCAATATGCGTGGCTGATAGTCTATCTTACTGCCGCAAGCCCGGTTATTGATTGCTCTTTTATAAATGCAGATAAAATCGGAGAGACCGTTGTAACAAATTATTCGTCTGCTCGATGTAGTGAGGCAGGATATTGGAACACCTTTGTTCCCACACTTAAATACGGAAGCACAGAGGAATACGTGCAAAGTATTCAAAAATATATTGACGAGGGCAGGCTAAAATCCGTTTCTGAGATTTACTATCCCATAAGATTAAAGCCGCAGGGGGAAAACACCCTTGAAAATCTTCATATCAGGGGTGTGAACCATATCGAATTTAGAATGTTTGATGTGAATCCGCTTTCTCCGATAGGAATACTTGAAGATGACATAAAATTTGTTCATTGTTTGATAGTATATCTTATGTCACAGCCTAAAATTACACTGAGTGACGATGAGCAGATAACTGCAATAAATAACGAAAAAATGGCTGCAAGGCTTGACGATGAACAGACAATTGAATTTTTAGGCGACAAAAGGTCAATCAAAAGCACAGCTCTTGATGAGCTTTGTAAAATTCGCAAATTTTATGAGAATTTTGGCGATGATGAAATATTAAAAATTATTGATAAACAAATTGATAAGATTAAATATCCCGACAAGCGATATGCTAATATAGTAAAGAAAGAGTATGGCAAAAACTATGTTAAAAACGGTTTAAAGCTTGCGGAAAAATATCAGAATGAATTAATTGATACCTGAAAATAGTAAGGATTTCTATGTGTTTTCGGGTATCTGCAAGGTGCGAGGTGTAAACTATGTGCGAATTATATGGGTTTAGTGCCCACAACAATCAGATTATCAATCCACTAGGCAAAAAGTTTTAGTAAAACCATCAATGCACACAAAAGCATATCATCAGTTATTATCATACCTTTAATTCCAAAGGTAAATATGCAATTAAGTGATTAATTAATTAAGCAAGTAATTGAATAATCAATTAGGCGATTAATAAAGAGATAAAAATAGAGCTTTAGTCATAATTTACCTTTTCCAAGCCCCAATAACATAAACATGGAAAAATAACAGATACACTACTAATGCATCTTATGTTCAAAAAAAAGCCTATTGTAATTTATCCAGTATATCAAGCCCATATTCAGTTAAACGATAAGTACGACCTTTACGAACTTCAGGATTAATTACTTCAGCAATTTCTTTTTCAATTAGTCCTTTTAATATTGAACTTACTTGATTTTGTGGTATCTGAGTTTCTTTAGCTATTTTTGATGGGAATTTTGAATCATTACCTAATGATTTGATTACTTTAGCTCGATACCTTGAATTGTTGATGTATTCTATTATATCTTCCATAAAAACCTCTTAAACTTATTTATTCGGATAATTTAAAAAATCCAGCTATTATAATCACCACAATTACTATAATATAAATTAACATTGACATGGGGTCTGTATAAGGAACAAAAGCACTAATATACGCTCCAATAATAAAAATGCCAATTAAAGGAATGAAGCAAAATAATGCGCTTTTTTTATCTGAATCTGTAATCATAGACAATATAAAATACAGTATTACTGCAACAAATAAATATGTACCTATCGTAATTAATGTTTGAGGAATGAAAAAATTGCCTCCAATACCTAAAAATGCAGTAAGAATATATAAAATTACCAAAAACATGGGTAATATACAACAAATAACTTTTTGTGAATCAGATAAATCAGAATCAGACATGTAAAAATCCCCTTTTAGTTTTTTGAATAAAAAACAAACAACAATAATACTAAAACAGCAAATCCTAAAACAACATAAACAACAGCATCAACGAAATAAAATGAAGAAGCCATATAATAAATTATTCCACACATTACTGGCAATAAACAACAAAGCCCATACATCCCTAAATCTGAATCATTTGATATAGTTGAGTCAATCCCCATTTTTGAAATCAGAAATGATATTGAAATAGATAAAACAATGCCTATTAAAATTACCAGTACCCAATTAAAAGGGCTGGAAAAAGGAGCAGTAACACCAAAATTACATATAATAAAAAATAATATCGGAGCAGTTATACAGCAACCAATAATATATGAAAATCCTTCATCTTCCATTATTAGCACCTATATAAAAAGATAACTTAAGCCAAACATTAATCCAGTAATCAATCGCAACCGATTATTACTTTCTCTTAATTTAAAAAATTGTGTAAATCCATCCAATAATAATGGAAAAGTTAGAATAAAGCAAATAAGAAAATTATTAGATAATGAAAATAATTTAAGATACTTAAATAATATTGAAATAAAAAAACCAATATAAATTCCCGTACACCTTGAACATACTGGAAATTGACGTCCTTTAAAGAAAAAACTCCTTTCTGGAAGTCTATGGCAAATCAAATAATGATATTTAAAATTATACCTCAACTTAATTCACTACCAAGATTAATAATTTTACAAAATGCGTTGCATTCCTTTATTTAAGATTTGATTGTGCAACTTTACCGACAAATCCACCAAATACGCCTAATACCATACAGAATGGTATCGCAAAAACGGAGTATAATATTAAAAAACTGCTTATCAAACCAACAATTGCGCCGTAAATAATCGCATATAAAGTAGAATTATTAGTTAAAAAACCTGAAATAGCTCCACCAATAACTATCCCAATTATTCCTATAGCTCCAATACTTGATAATAATCCAATAGTAACAAGAATTATAGATACAACTACTCCAATAACAATCGGCATTAATTCAACATTACTTGCAATATCTTCAGACATAATTATCACCCTTTATTTTATTATCTCAGAAAGAAGATCTTCATATTGCATAAAATTATCACCATATTGGTCATATATGTATGGAACAATTATAGAAACAACTTTATCATTATCGATATAAACGAATTCTACATTTTTTGAGTATATATCCATTTTATAAAAGCCTTCTTTTCCATCTATAGTCTTTTGTTCAAAACCTTTTTTAAGTAATGAACTACCTATTGCTGAATCATCCACAGACTTATCACTAACCACAAAATCAACAGTATCTTTAGTTTCAGTATTCTTATAAACAGCTTGTTCATAAGTATTATCACTTTCAGACTTTACTGGGTTATCCACATCAAATCCATCAGGTAAATGGAAATTAACACCATTAACAGTTACATCATTTCCACTATCAAAAGGCCAAAAAGCACTTACACTTGATAAAGACATAACTGCCATAAATATTATCAATAAACCAAATATTAGTTTCTTATTCATCATTTTCACCTTAAAAAAAAAAGAAATTGAGTAAGCAATTAATTGCTCACTTATTTAAATTCAATACTATCTAATGCTTGCTGTATTCTTGAATCGGAGCTTGTAATAACTACAACTTTAGTATTGTCATCAGATGATACTAAATATCCATGTTCTCCTGCACTTTTAGTATCCCAAGAAGTAATACCCCCATCAGTTTTAACTGTGAAGTTTTGTTTTACTTTATCTAAAACAAATTGTGTGGTATTGTTATTCCCATTGGTATTAGATGTATCCCAATATTCAATAAAAGCAAAAGTTGTATTATCAGCATTTGGTACAGCATAAATAGTTTGATTACTATCACCTTGTTTTTCTGGAATATCTCCTTGAACATCAGGGATATCCATTTTAAAGTCGCCAAAATCGTGTGATACTAATTCTTCACTTGCAAAAACACTGACTACTGAAACAGTAGCTATGAAAATTATCAACAAAGCAAATATCTTCTTATTCATGAGATTAATCCTCCATATCAATTTTTTTACAAAATTTAAATTTTGTATGTATAACTATCTCTATGATAAGATATAAAAGTTGTGTTTAAACCGAAGCATTATGAATTATAAATATTAATTAAGAACGATTAAGAGCCTTTATGTAACTATTAAAGTAGTTAATAAAGAATATAACAAATAAATATGAGTGAAAAAGAATCAGAACAAAATTTTTGGTCATTGATAGGTTATATAAAAGTTTCTCCAGCACGTTTAAATTGCATCACTTGTATCGGCACTGAATATAAAATGCCAAAAGAAATTGTTGATGCAACAGGAATGCGAATAACACAAATATCAAATGCATTACACGACCTAAAAGAAAAGAAAATAGTGGTCTGTTTAAATGAAGAAAATATCAAAGGTAGACTATACCAAAATACCGAATTAGGATTACAGCTATTGGAAGAATTAAAAAAATAACAACATCGAACACTATTGCCCACCACCAAATAAAAAAGTTCTTCCATAATTCATTAAGATATCAAATAAAGTATTGATTAAATTAATTAAATATTTAATTTTATAATAGACATATAAATGAAGATAAACTATCACTAGTTACATAGACATGAACAATAAAAAAAACACATAAGAATCAGAACTACACAATAATTAACAAATCAGATAATTGGCAAACCACTAAAAATCAAAAAAAGATAAAGAGATTATTTAATCTTTTGATTAAACAACTCCCTTACAAACATTAATGTCTAAGTACAATACTATCAATTATTGATTGTACTTTAGCTTTTTTTACTTTTTCATTATCTTCCCATAATTTTATTGAATAACTCTCCAGTTCATCTGCAATCTTTTTACTTTGGGATTTAGATAATACATACCCATTACTTTCAATATAATCATGTTCATAAAGTCCAATTTCTGATTTAATTAATTTCCAATCATCATCAGTTCGATAATATTCATCTCTAATTGCTGTAGATTGAAAGGCAGATGTTGTATTGAATGCCATTGTTATTAAATCTTCAATATAATAATCTGTAACACCAGCAAAATCTTCTTTTTTAACATCTTCTTTATAATATCCAATGATTGTTGAAGCTAAATTATACTTTTCAACTAATTCATGTCCAGATATATACTCTTGTATTCTTTTTAAATCATTAGCATTGGCAAGATTATCTAATTGATTTTGAATATCCAATACTTGAGATGATAAAGCTGAATTGACACTTTCAACATGCTTAATCTTTTTTTCATATTGCTCTTTCTGTTCGTCCATTTCTCTTTGCATAGAAACAGCCTGAGCTTCCAATTGTTTTTTCAATGCTTCATTTTGTTCTTCCAAGTCTTTATATTGTTGTGTTTTAATATCCTTAATTTCTATATCTTTAATACTAAGGTAGGGACTTAATGCAAGGTAAGTTTTCCTAAGATAACTATCATGACTATCTGATTCAATGGCCTCATATACTTTTGAATTTGATTCATTAGGTGGCACATGTCCAGTAAATATACTAATAATATCCACTTCTGAAGTTTTATCAGAATTAACAACAACTTGAGTAATGTTTCTCCTACAAGTAGTGGAAAACAATTTTCTAAGAGAATGAGACCTAAATCTACGATATTTACCATTCTTATCCATCTTATCTCCTAATTGTTTATTTAACCTTTGAAATAATTGTTCGATAGCTGTAGATTTTAGTTCTTTATTCGTAGATGTTGCAAACAAAGGATAATCAGATTTTAATATTTCATTTCTTCCTTTTCGTATATTATATTCAATTCGATTATGTAAATATTGCCACATATATGTACTTGCTTCAGGAGTATTAAATGTAACACATAATTGTGACTTTTTGGCTGTTTTTGAGGGCATGATTTCCCAACATGGATAAATTTCTTCAGGATTTTTAGCTAATAGGTTATCTATTGTTTTTTCTTCATTATTATCAAAATAAATATCACATGCATTAATTAAATCACCGATCGTTAATCTCCTTACATCACTACTTCTTAAACCAGTAGTGGCAAAAAAAGAAATAATGGCTTTATCCCTAATACTTTTACAGAATGACATTGCTGTTTCAACTTCCCTCCAAGAAACAATATCCTCATCACGAATCCTATCGTTTTGAATGGTTATTTTAATTGGTTTAGGTTTTTGAATATCATATTCACCCAATAAAGCTCTGAATGTATCTAATTTAAGCTTAATAGTCCTATTAGTTAAACCTCTGCTTTTTAAATAATTATAATAATTAAATTGATATATAGTTACAGACCTATCTTCCAAATCAAGAAGGTCATGATTTCCTGTTTCATTATCTATATATGGTTTTTGTTCTCTTTTTCCTATTCTAACAATATCAGATGGTGTGACATCAAATAACTCATGTATTTCTTTAAAAACAGTGTTGTAATTTTTAATTGCATCTTTAGTAAGGTTTCTTCGTTCCACCATCATGCTTAATTTAGCATCGGTTTCAGAAAATTTGGTTTTGGTTGTCATAATTAATAATATGCAGATTACCAACATATAAATGTTTGGTAACCCACATAATTTTACATGGCCTGTTAAGAGTAACCCACATTCTGTTCATGCAGCATTCATCTTAGCGAACTACCTTGCCTACACAATCGATTATCGGCATCTTTGCTCTTGCATCCTATGGAATGGCCGTTTCACCGTTTCTTTTAATGTCCTCAATCAAGTATCATCGTCCACCATTAAAAGCCGTGTCGTTTCTGCTCCAGGGTCATGCTTCTCAGCATACGTCTTTCAACGCCATAGTATTGTATTGATGTGCGGAGTTTCCTTAGTTAAAATGTAATTAACCAGCAGCTGCCTTTAACTTGCCATGAAAAATAATAAGTTTAAGTAAAAATGTAGCAGGGCCTAGATTTGAACTAGGGATCTCGGGGTTATGAGCCCCGCGGGTTCACCAGACTACCCCACCCTGCTATATGAAAAACAGTAATAACTAATACTAATTATGATTGCTATACTATATAAAGGTTTCGATAAAATAGTTGAAATCAAAGAAAATAATATTAATTATTTTCTAATGATTCAATCCTCTTATCCAACTCACTTAATTTTTCCTCAGTGGCTTCCTGGAATTCCTTGGATGACTTTTTAAACTCAATGAAATCCTTCTCCAAAGCATCAACATTTGATGTGGTTTGGGAGAATTTGGTTTGAAGATCATCAATGTCATCAGTGGTAGCCAAGGACCAGTCCTTAATCAACTCATCGCTTTTAGCGTCAAGGAAAGCATCAATCTTGCTGGAAAAGGCGTCAGTGTTTATGCCAGACATGTCAATGTCACTCAACTTGACTTTAATCCTTTTAGTGACAGAATCGGAATTGTCATCCTCTTTAACGGCATTCGCCACATCAGAGGAATTGCCACCTAAAACCTCATCCATATGAGCATCGGCACTGGTCGGCACATAACCGCGCAATTTATCCATGGCGCCCGGACTGTTCAATAAGTAATAGTAAACTAAAATCACAATTGCTACGATTAAAATTATTACTGCAATTGCTTCTGTTGCATCCATATTAACACCTATTTATTCATTTTTTTAAGCTTAGCTTCTTTCTGCTCAATTTCCTTAAGCATCTTTTCCAATTTTCTCTGTTCAGTTTCAGCTTCAAGCCTGGCTAATCTTTCATTGATTTCAGAGTGAAGATAGCCTACACGACTTCTTGCTTCTGTTGTGGATTGCCTGATTGCTGAAAGACTGTCTTGTTGCTCTTGCGGCAATGGAATAGGATTGTCCATTAACCTTTTGGATTCGATATCTTTTTCCACCATGGACATTTTCTTAAGTTCAATTTCCTTTTCAAGAAGTTTAATTTCATTCTTGGACTTGGCAACACTTCTCCATTGGAAAACGATAATAATCAATACCACAACAACAATAATCAAAATAATCAGTAGGAACATTTGATCAGGTATTGTAGGAAAATCCATTTATTCAACCTCCACGTTTAATATATATTTTAATCAATATAAAATATTATATAAAGTTTATTAGTTAAATATTTAATTATATCAATAGAGAAGGTAATAACTTATGATGGAATCTTATATTGAATCTGGAAAACTCGCTTCAAAGATACGTGGAGAAGCTTCAAAGATGATTAAGGACGGAACCTTGGTCATTGACCTGGTCGAATATGTTGAAAGTGAAATCCTGAAGGCAGGAGCAGACATCGCTTTTCCATGCAACGTGTCACTGAACGAAGTTGCAGCCCACTACACCTCCCCTGCAGGGGATGAAACAGTCATCCGTGCAGGAGACATGGTGAAACTGGATTTGGGTGCAATGATTGATGGTTATATTGCAGACACTGCAGTTACAGTAATAGCCGATGGGGACATCACTGCAAACTACACTCAGGATGAGATAAACCTGCACGAGGAAATCGTTGAAGCGTCAGCCGCAGGATTGGAAGCTGCAATCGCCACCGTCAGGGCAGGGGTTGAAGTGTCAAAAATAGGCGCTGCAGTCCATGAGGCAATAGCAGAATACAAGCTAAACCCAATCTTTAATTTAACAGGCCACAGCCTGGAACAGAACAATCTCCACGCTGGAATATCAATTCCTAACTATGACAATCATGACGGATACGTCCTAGAAGAGGGTCAGGCAATCGCAATCGAACCATTCGCAACCAACGGCGAAGGCATTGTCAACGACGCGCCGGGACACTACATATACTCCTATATGGCCAACAAGCCGTTCAGGATGAAATCCACAACCAGAGTCCTGAAATACATTCAGCACAACCACCGCTTCGTGCCTTTCTCAGGAAGATGGATAACAGACGAGTTCGGTGAAAGGAAAGGCCATATGGCATTGAAGCAATTGGCTGATGCAATGGCAATATACCCTTACGCACCGCTGCGCGAAAAGCAGGACTGCTTTGTAAGCCAGAAGGAGCATACTGTAATCGTTGAAAAAGAAGGCTGTACCGTTACAACCATTTAAAAAAAAAAATATTCAGAAAAGAATTAATTCTTTTCTATTTTAAATCTTGAAAGTAGAGAATGTGAAATCATCCTTAAGTTTCTTATATTGTACTGTAAGCTTATAATAACCTGATTTTTTAGGGTGTTTCAACTTAAAATTTGCAACACCCTTCTTGTTGGTTTTTGCTTTATAAGTTTTTTTGTTAAATTTGATTTTAACCAATTTATTCTTTTTATTTTTACCAAGCAATTTAACTGTGAATTTAACTTTAGAATTCTTATTTTTTTTAGCCATCTTAACTTTAAACGGATTTTTTACAACAAGATTATTTGAAACGATAAAATCTTTATATATTGCAGAAATAGTATATAATCCTGGTGTTGAAGTGATTTTCAATGTAGCATAACCATTCTTATCAGTTTTTTTAACTGTTTTCTTATTATTTATAAAAAATGTGACTTTTTGGCCTGCTTTTACAGGATTTCCATTATCATCAAAAACACGAACCTTATATGATTTACCATCCTCATAATACATTTTAATCTCTTTACCACCTGTGATTACATTAAAAACCTTAATATAATCAGACATTACTTCACCAGTACCATAATTGACAGCACTAATCTTGTGATTCCCATTTGAGATTTTTGCTTTTAACAATGCAACCCCATTTGAATCTGTAGCAATTTCATAACCCCATTTATTGTCATCATTTAAATAGAATGCAACTAAAGCATTTTGTAATGGCTTGCCAGTTGTATCATAAAATGTTGCTTTATACCAAATTCCACCATTTACACGGTTTGTGATTCCCTCCATATTTATTGTCTGAACTGTTTCGACTGATAGTTTTGAATCATCATCAACGACAGCATATTTATCATCAGATACCTGTTTATATGTCTCTTGATCTTGAACTCATCAACGGACAACAAATCCTCTTCGTTTACTGTTAAATCATTGTCCTTAATGTCCTCATCAGCATTCATTGCCAAATCAGTTGCATTGTCGTCAGCCGCAAATGCAAAATTCACTGACAATACCACTGTCAATGCGATGAGGAAAATGAGTAATTTAGTGTTTTTCATTAAATAACCTCCATGTGTTAAATATATTTGACAAGAGGACTATTTAAACTTAATTCAAAAAAAAGAGTTAAAAAAATAAAAAAAGAAAAAAGAAAAGGAATTAGTATTCCACAGGAAGTGGTAATCCTAATTTAGCTCTTCTTTCACGTTCTTTGCCGTTTTTGTCCTTTTTACCTTTAGCTAATTTTTCAAGTAAAGGAAGGCCCGGTTTAACTTCGTCCATTGGTTTGGTTTCGATTAAACCTGCGTCAACAGCAGCTTTGAATACGGATTCACCGTCATCTGTTCTGGTCAATACAGTGGACCATCCGTCAGGAGATCCTACTGAACCGGTTGATACGTCAGCCCATTCAGCCACGTAATCCATACAGATGTTACATCCAGCTTGTTCGTATCCGTGTGTTTCTTTAATAGCTAATCCTGAGTCTTCACCGTCTTTGGTTAACCAGAATTTACCTTTACCAATGTCCATTTTAGTAGCATCTGTTAAGGAGTCAAATCCTAATTTTGCGGTTGCAAAGGTGTCGAGAGAAGCCATAGGGAAGTTTTCCATACAGTAGATACCGATCATTAATTTGATTTTATTAACGACGAATCTGGTTAATGGATAAGCTTGTGCTTTTCTTAACCCTTGGGTTTGACATGGAGTTGCCACTACACCGATTTTCTCTAATCCATATTGACGGGTTGCTTCTTTTAAAGCGGATAAGGTTGGAGACATTGAGTATTTGGTACCTGCTGCTGCAATAACTTCGTCTGCTGAGGTTACTACAGTAGGAATAGGCCTCCAATCATCATCAGGAGTTCCAGCTACAACAGCACCTTCAATGATTCCTTCATCGAGTGCGTAACAGAGTAATGCTGAAACAATTCCTCCGTCTTGGGATACATCTAATATTTTTTTATCAGTTGATCTTGCAGATAATGCTTCTTTATAAGTACCTAATGGCATGTTCAATCCTCCTATAATCCTGTGTTTTCTTTAATTCTTTTTATAGGTAACCATGCTCTTGGACACATTGCATAACAAGATCCACATTTAATACATCTGTCTCTATCACAGCTAGGTCTACCTTCAGTAAAGCCCATAGCTCTTGTTGGACAAGCTAGAGCACAAGTTCCACATCCAGAACATAATCCGTTACGGATAATGTTGGTTAATACGTCACAGCCACATCCAGTGTTGCAAGCAGCTTTGTCCATAGCAGGTTGTAAGTATTCTAAGTCACCGTTACATAATGCAACAACAGCGTTTGCAATCATTTCAGGTGCTACAGGACAACCAGGAAGTGCTAAGTCCACTTTAACTAAGGAGCTTACAGGCACGAATGATTCGTGTTTAGGTTGTGCTTGTTGACCTCCACGTGCGAAGGTGGTGAAACAACCGGTCATAGCACAGGAACCAAATGCACAGATTAAGCCGGATTTTTTCCTTGCTTCTTGGATTTCGTGTAAACTGTGTTCATCTTGTAAACATACGGAACCTTCAATTAAACATAAGTCCATTTCAGGCATTTCTTCTGCGTAAGTACCGTGAATCCATTTGTCAACTAAGGTTTGTCCGTATACGATATCAACCATGTCAGTTAAGACTGTAGATAAAATGTCGTAGTTTTCGGTTAAGGACATTGCATCTCCAGTACAACCACTTAAGTGTATGTAACCAATACGTGGTTTTGCTGAAGCGGCTTTTTCTTCTGCTGGTGCAGCTTTAGGTGTTTCTGCAGGAGCAGCTTCAACTTTTTTCTCTACTTTTGGTGCTTCAGGTTCGGATGAACCTCCAAAAGCTTTTTTCAATTTATCAAACATTATTTTACCCCGATTTCTTTTAAAATAAGATCAATAGTTTTAGGAATCGCCTTTTCAACAGGTTCAGTTAAACCCATATCAATATCCGGTGTTGGAATTTCCTTTGGTTTGCAACCAACTACCACAACCTCACATTTCTCGGCAATCTTTTGAAGAGGTTCCTCCACTGTCATGCCGTGAGGATTGTCGTATTTTCCAATTTTCATTATAGTTGGATCGAATGTGTCTACCACGCCAGGCTCTGCATCGAATTCAACAACATCTATCACTATTAGTTTTTTCCAGTCATAATCTTCGTACAGTGGGAAGAAGTTGACTGGAGCAGCTGTTCCGCCGTCTATGAATTGAATGCGTTCAGGCAATTCTATTCCTTCAAATTTTTCTTTGATTTGTGCCAGAACATCTTTATCGAATTCGTCTTCTACATATGCAGTTACTGCCGGGTCGTAATAATCGTTCTTGTCATTAGCGTATTTCTGTAAAATGTTGATTACTATTGGGCCGAATCCATCGTCCTTGAATAATATATTTCCGCATCCGATTACAATGATATCCGAATCGTAAGGCATTTATTTTTCCTCCAAACTTAGATTCTCACCATTTCGTTTTTGAGAATGGATTTGTCTTCATCATCAACAACCATCACGTGAGTAGCACAGGATAAACATGGGTCGTATGCTCTGATAACGTGTGGACCAAATTCATGATGGAATCCTTCTGTAGCTGGACCCATTGTTGGAATGTTCCAAGTGGTAGGTACAATTGCAGAGTAGAATTTGATTTTTCCATCTTCAACTTTTGCCATGTGAGCGTTGGTTCCCCTTGGACCTTCGATAATACCGAATCCGAGTTCACCAGTACCTCTAGGATCGTAGTCTGCTCTTGCAGATGCAGCAGGGTCGATTGCGTCTAATGCTTCTAGACATGCTTCGTAGTTTTTCATCATTTCGTCAGCACGTGCTACGTGTTGAGCAATGACACCTTTGCCTTTGAATCCTTGGTATTTTTCCATTCTTGCTCTAGGACCAGTTTCAACATTGGTTCCGTTAATTAATGGAATTACGGAACATCCTCTTTTACCTACTTCAGGGTCATCGTACCATGCTTCAGGTAAAACTTCGGAAAATGCGTCCATGTCAAACTCGTTTACACCGTATGTTGGGTGCACTGCGAGTAATGGTTGGTTGACTACACCTAAATCTTCTGGCATACCCATTTTTTCAGCGCTTTCAGCAACACAGTTTTTGATTAATTCAATGTGTGCTTCGAGGTCTGATTTGAGTGCGGTCATTCTTTCTATTAATCTTTCTTTCGCGAATGGAGTAATGTTTCTTGCCATTCCTCCAACTCTGACATCAGATGGGTGAATACCTTCACCAGCAATCATATCAACAACGTATTGTACATTTTTTCTGATGTTACTTACGCTGTCCACTGCGGTAGCGAATAATTCTTCAGGAACGAAGTCTGGTGCTACTAAGAAGTGGTGGATTGCTGCACTGTTAATGTTGTGTGCTGCTAAGGTAGCTTCTCTTAACAATCTAGCTGCTTTAGGAATTTCAATACCTAATGCTTGGTCGATTGCTTCAGCTGATGCTAAAGTGTGTGGAATTGGACATACTCCACAGATCCTTTGACATAAAACTGGAGCGGTTTCAGGTGCTTTGCTAAGAACCATCTTTTCTAAACCCCTTACAGGAGTTATACTAAAATACATACCTTTTGTAACTATCCCTTCATCATCAACTTCCATGACGAGTTCGGCATGGCCTTCTTGACGAGTTGTAGGAGATATAACTACTCTATCTTTCAAATATGTCACCTCAAATTAAGAAATTAGAAACTAACATTAAGTATATATATTTATTATTATTAATAAGTAATGCCCTAAATAAATAAATAGAAACATATATAATAGATAAAAGACTTAATTATATTATTATATTTAATTTATAATATAGGAGGGAAAAAATTGGATAAAGCAAATATAATCATTTCAATTATTATAGTATTATGTATTGCAGCTGCCGTTGCAGCTTATGGTATAACCAATAGTGACAATCCAATATTCTCTAATTTATCCAGTATGAATTCGAACGACGATGCCGGCAACGGGCTTGGTAACAATACCACCCTAAACAATGGATCAAGTGTTGCTACAACTTCAGGTTCAGACAGTGTCAGTACCGGACCAAGCAGCAGCTCAGGAAGTTCAAGTTCCGGATCAAGCAGTGGCTCAGGATCATCATCAAGCTCCAGTTCCAGTTCAGGAAGTTCAAGTTCCGGATCAAGCAGGGGCTCAGGATCATCAAGTTCAGATTCCAGTTCAAATACTCAATTATCCTACTCCGATGCAAAAAGTATTGCAAGCGGTGCAATTGCTGAAGAAGGATGCTACGCTGGAAGCGGATATTACTCTGGAGGATACTGGTACTTTACAGTCTATGATGCTGACGGAAATGCAGTGGATGGCATTGCAGTTAATGATGCAACAGGAAATACCGAAAGAGGATAAGGATTATTTTTAATCCTTTTTATTTTTTTACAAAAAATAGTTAAGTTTATATAATACTAAAAATATATTTATTATTGTTGTATATGAAGGGCCCGTAGCCTAGCTGGATAGGGCGTCGGACTTCTAATCCGAAGACCCCGGGTTCAAATCCCGGCGGGTCCGCTCTCATATAATCTTTTTTTAGAAATATTTCAATTTGAATATTTGATGGGCTTGTAGCCTAGTCTGGAAGGGCGTAAGACTCCTAATCTTAAGATCGAGGGTTCAAATCCCTCCAAGTCCGTTTTTTAAAAAAAGTCCAAAGTGACTACTTTTTCTTTTTTGGATTCCTTTTCAAACAATATCTCACCATACTTGCCCCCGCCGCCGGGAATGATGTTGATAGTGTTGTTTCTGAAGGACCTTATGGCTGAAGCGATGCTGGAATCGATTTTTTCAATCTCGGCCAAATCAGCATTGATAAGCACATCTATCTCAGTTTTGAAACTGTCAACCAGCTTCTGCCACAATCCCTGAACCGTTTTTGTTGTCACACCCTTGCCGTAAACCGATGAGATAATTTCAGCCAATGGCATCAGATGAACATAATCCGGCCTGAAATCAGGGTGCTTCGGCTCAGCATAATCTGCGATTTCTGATATCCTGTAGTCAACACCCTTCTTGATTGTTCCTCCGCAGCTGCATTTCATCTTGTTTTCGCGGGCAACAATAGGGTCATATAGTTTGTAGCATTTGGTGCATGCAGTCATATGGTATTTTCCAAGGTTCGGAACAAGCCCGTAGTTTGCCTTGACGTCCCTATTCCCAAAAGCCTTTTTCACGGAGGAGTAGGAAATGTCCTCAAGTTCTATCCGGTTAAACTCTCTACCCAGCCTGTGAGGCCAGGGGGAATGGGCATCGGAGTTGGATAGAAAGACGAAATCCTTGAGTTCCGCCACGGTATCCGCCATGTCGGTGTCTGCGGACAGTCCCAACTCGACGAAATCCGGTTTGGAATCATAACAGTCATAAATGCTGTCAAATGACTTGTACATTCCAGTCCATGGAGTGAACGCATGGGCAGGACCTATAAGGCAGTCGTGCTCATGAGCCAATTCCAGAAGCTCCGCGCCTCCAAGATTGGTTTTCGGCCTGCCGTCAGCATGCTTGTTTTTGGACGGAATCTTCTCAGAAAGTTCCCGTGCGATGTCCAAATCCGGGATGATTATCACATGATGAATGCGATTCCTGCCTTCAACCTCGCCTGTCAATATGAAATCCATATCCCCAAAGGTGTAGATTCCATCTCCCGAATATGTTGTGGTGTCCTCTATAATGTCAAGCCACTTGGGATGCAGCGCATCGCCTGTTCCGAGAAGATTCAAACCCTTCAACAGGGCCTTTGGCGCCATGTTCCTTATAATCATGTCCTTTGATGATGCCATTGAAAAGCAACTGTGAAGATGAAAATCAGCATTAACCAACATGATTAAATGTTTGGATTATAGATTATTTAATTGTTTTTTAACATGCCCAATCGGCACTTTGGTTTTGCGGGGAGTTAAATCCACATCTAAATCATCGTCAAATGATTTCAAATCCTCAAGAAAAATATTGGTCTTGTCAACCAGTCCAATAAGCTCATCCTGATTTGAAGGATAGGCCAGTTTCAAAACGGGAATGTTTAAATCCTCAACTATCTTGATCATGAGACTATGGGCATTGTTGCAGGCATTGCCTCCGAAAAGTATCAAATCGTTCAGGGCATCTACATCCTCACGCGATTTTCAGGACGCCTGCCTATGATGATTGCTGCATCGGCATCATCAATGATTTTTGAAAACAGGTATAGTCTTGACTTCACACCTGACGGTAATTCGCCTGTCGAGTATCTGGAAATCAGAGTGTCAAAGCCGACATTTCCTTCGCATAGGTCCATATTGTCATAGCGGGAAAAATCAGTTGGGGAAATGTATGTGTGACCGTTCTTTTCTATCAATGGTATGACTATCATTGAAGCGTCGGGAATAACTAAAACATTCATGAAAAAAGTAAAAAAAAATATATATTGGAAATTCATCCAATATACCTTAAATCATCAGCATTTCCGGCATTTGCCTTGTTGATTAAATCTTGCTCCATTTGTTGAGCCTTGGCAATCATTTGCCTGGTTTCCTCAGCCCTTTCATCCAGCTTATCAGTATTGATTTCGAAATTGAGCAATAATGACAATTTCTTTAAAAGAGCTTCAGCGGCTTCAGCATCGATAAAGTAACCTGGGGTTTCGCCCATAAGGCATGAACCTTGAATTCCTTGGCGAACTCCTAATCCCAAGAATAAGCCGGAAGCACCGACTATTCCACCGTCATTGGATCTGAGTTCAATCTCCGCTTCTTTTAACAGTTCAATGTTTTCCTCGCAGGTTGCCGCACCGAAAACCTTTGGGTTTTCAACAGGCTGTGGAGAAGTAACCATCCCGCCTAAAGTGTAAATCCTATCAATTCCAAATGGAGTGACGAATTCAAGGATTTCCTTGCATGCAAGGTATTGGCCTTCAGGGGATAATGCCTGAGTATTGCCTACAAGAATGATTAAATCCAAATTGTCTTCGCCAACATCCCTTAAATAGTACAAGTCATTGTGCATATTTTCAATTATGCCCTCATCCTTAACTATCACTTGTGGAGGGAATGTCGGGGAGTATATTTCAGCAAATTTTGTAGCTCCCAATTCATCAATCATATGATCAGCAGCCAATTTACCAACATGTCCAAGACCAGGTAACGCTTCTATGAAAATAGGATTGTTTAATTCAATTTCTTCTAAAACATTGATTTCAATTGTTTGCATTAGAATTACTCCTTATTCATCGCTTCTTTTTTTAGTATACGTCTGTATTTACCGTACTTATCCTCTATTGAAAATTTAGGAGGATAAATTACTTTCAGCTGCCCGCCGCATTTTGGGCATGCTTCCTTTAAAGTATAAATTCCACAATCAGGACATTTATTCATTTTCATATTCATAAGAATCTAGTTATCTAACTCTCTTAAAAATGAACCGTTTCCACCAGATTCCTCAACAACTGCAATACATCTATCAGCTGCAGATTTAAGAGTTTTTTCTGCTAAAATATAATCAGTGGATTTGATAGTGATTCTGTATCTTGGAGCCCCTACACATTGAACCTTGATTTCATCCTCATCATCCCCGTTGTCTTCAGCAGCCTTCAATGCAGACCTGATTACTTCAACGCCGTCAGGCACAAAAGTTTCAATGTCCACATAACCGCTAATGTGAACTTCCGGAGGAGTGATGTTCTTGGTTGCCACTTCAGTAATGGCATCAGCCCAATCCTGTGGGATTCCTTCTTCAGTCAAGGTTTCTGCACCTTCATCAGCTGCAGATTCGAAAGCACCATAAACATCGCCGAAGATGTCCATGAGCTCATAACCCACTTCATCATATGCTTCATCCAAAGTCTTGTCTAAGGATTTTGCAGATAATTCAAGGAATTTTTCAGCTTTTTGTTCAATTTTCCAATGTTGGATTTTTTTAGTTCTTTGGTCTTCACGGATTCTTTTCAGGGACGCATCAACATGTCCCTTTTTAGGATTTACGCGCAGAACGCGACAAACGATTTTCTGGTTTTCACGAACGTGATCCCTGATGTTTTTAACCCAACCAGAAGATACCTCAGAAATATGAATAAAAGCTTCTTTGCCCTGATATTCTTCTAATTTAGCAAAAGCCCCATAATTAAGAACTTTATAAACAGTACCTACAATAAGTTCTCCTTCATCAGGCCATTCTTGACTTTTTCTTACCATATTCTCACCAACATCAAATAAAAATAATTTTAAAAAATAGTAAAAAATAAGTTAAAAACTAAAAGATTTAGTTTAAAACTTTTTCGATGTGTGCAGTAATTTTAGCTTTAGCACCACGAGATTTAACTAGGGTTTTACCGCAAATAATGCATTTTACGTCGGATGCTGCACGGTCAAAAATTACTTGTTCATTATCACAATCTAAACATTTAACTTTTAAAAAGTTTCCTCTACCTTTACTAACCATATCAATCACCTTATTTAGCTACGAATTCAGGTTTTCCTGTTCTGAAAGATTGTTTGATGTGAGATTTTCCACATTCTTTGCATTTAAGTCTTAAGTCTAATTTTTTAACAGGTTTGTTTCCAGCAGGTAAAGGCCTTGGGTAACCTCTGTAACCAGCAGTTACACGTCTGAATTGTCTTTGTCCCCATGTTAACTCACTAGCTTTTCTTCTTTTAGCAGTGTGAACTTCATGTACTGTATGTCTTTTACAGTGTGGACAGTATGTTCTTTTTTCTTTTGGTATTTTCATTTTTTCACCGTAAATTAATAAATCATTGTAAACCTATCCGTGAATTTATCTAAGCTCAATTTAATTCATGAAAAACTAGAGATCAAACTACCTTGTAACGCATCAAGTCTACATGTAGCAGAAATCCAAATTATAAAAAAATATAATTTTTTAATATCACAAATAGATACGATTAGTATATCTATTTATTAAGTTATTTAAAGGTAATGGAAAATTGTTAGATTTTGACCTTTCGACCCTTCCTGTTTTTGAAAAATATTTTCGCATTTATCAATGGCAGGGTCACTATGTCCTGTGGCCTGAACGGACCGTAAACCTTCTCGTCAACCCCAACGATAGCTCCAACCTCATCAAACACAAGCATTGTAACCAGTTCGGTTTCACGCGCCACCTTTTGGGATTCGAAATCTATGAATTCATCAGCATCATCAACTGCATTGGGATTATCCTCAATATCTTCCACAGGCTTTGGTTCAGGCGGCTTTGCCGCAGGCTTTTCCATTGGCTTGACTTCCCTCACAACCGGTTTCGGTTTAATTATCACCTCACTTGGCTTTTCGACCGCTTCGCTAGGAGTCAATGTATTTGTCTGAGTTTCAACAGGCTTGATGATGGTGGTGTGGCCTTTTTCCTTTTCATCCTCTGACAATTCAGCAAGAGAAATGTTATTCCTGTGATTTTTTAAAGTGTCAATCAGCGAATAATAGAATTTCTCCTCTTCGGGAGTCAAATTCAAGGGGGTCGTGTCGATCAAGTCGAATTGGGGCTTTCCAGTGAATAGATGGTATGACCTGTGAATATTCAAAACGGCCGAATTTGTTATCTTGGTTTCCCTTCTCTGGCAAATGTCGGTAGCGATGATTTGAGCCTCCTTAAGTATTGCGGGAGCCTTTGAAAATGGATCATTCATTGCTTCACGTTTCAGCATGTCCATGTACTCATGCATGTCATTGTAAAAGGTCTCCTCTACACGAGCCAATGCACCGTTGTTGCGTTCTTTTTTCTGAACCTTACGTAAAGTTTGATAATAATCATCCACTTAATACCATCTCGGAAAAATTATAATTTAAAAATAAAAAAAAGATGAACCTGATGAAATTAATCATCTTGTTCTAATCTAGGAGCAAGTAAGAAACTGAGTTTACCGTCACCGGTTGCCATGTTAAGAGTTAAGCTTAATGGCATGTCGGTACCTAAACTGATTTCCGCTTCCTCTGAAAACTTATCTGCTTTTAGCATTTCTCTAATCTTATCCAGGGAGAATAGAGCTTTTTCATGGGATTGAATGTTTTCCCCATGAAGGTACTTGATGCTTGCATCACCAAATTCACCGTCTGCTGATGCGATAAAGTAATCTTCATCCACTTGCAATGCAATCTTATCTGAAAAGATGTCAATATCGTTAATACAATCCTTTAAGATGGAGAAACGTACCTTGAAGTTTGTAGGATGTTCGATTTGTGGTGGAGTAGGGTTGTCATACTCTATATCAATTAATCTTATTTTGAAAGTTCTGGTTGCATCCCCTTCAAAGGTTATGATGAAGTTTCCTTCATCCACTGACATTAAAACCCTGTCTTGTGATTTTGAACGTTTGAGAACTCTCATGAACTCATCAGTGTCAATGTTGATTTTTTCAGGCACATCACAAATGTATTCATCAAATAAACTTGCTTTAAGTTCCAAATGTACGAAAGTTATGTGACTACGGTCTAAGGCATCTAATCTCATGCCTTCACTGTCAGTTTGTATTTGCACTTCATCTACGATTGATGAAATTGCATCAAAACTGGTTTTTAATATACTAGAATCACTTAATTCTGCTTTAAACATAAATAATCCTCTTATAATATAATGTATTAATATATGTTTTTTCTATATTATAATGTTTATGATTGATATTGAACTACTCGTTGGCAGCCTTTTTCATGCTTGAAACATATTCACTGATGTGCTCGGTTGCATCTTCCCCATATTTCTCGATTATTTTAACAATTGCACTGCCGACAATGACTCCATCAGCGATTTTACCAATTTGGGATGCCTGTTCGGGAGTGTTGATTCCAAAACCGACCGCCAATGGCAGGTCAGTCACTTCACGAATATCTGACAATATTGCGTTCAAGTCTGTCTTTATCTCTGAACGCATTCCAGTGACTCCCAGGGATGAAACGACATATATGAATCCTGTCGCATCGTTTGCAATCATCTGTATCCTTTGCTTTGAAGTTGGCGCTATCAATGAAATGACATCAACACCGTTTTCACGTGCAATATCGCGTATTTCACCTTTTTCCTCAAATGGCACATCTGGAGTGATGATGCCGTCCACACCCAATTCGGCACATCTTTTGAAGAATTTCTCATATCCGTAGAAGAAAACCGGATTGATGTAAGTCAAAAACACCAGCGGAATGTCGCTTTTTTCACGCACTCTTCTGACAATGTCGAACACGTCATCGGTGGTCGTGTTGTGCTTAAGGGCACGCACATTGGCATCCTGAATGACCACCCCTTCAGCCATAGGGTCAGAGAATGGAATTCCAATTTCAACAAGGTCGCATCCCGCTTCCTCCATTGCCAGGATGAATTCCACTGTCTTGTCGATTGTCGGGTCTCCTGCTGTTAAAAATGCTATGAATGCGGTGTCGTCCTTGAATGCATTTGCAATCTTACTCATCTAAATCAACTCCCCTGTATTCTGCAATTGATCTGACATCCTTATCTCCCCTTCCGGATAAGCAGATTATTATCACATCATCATTATTCATTGTCGGCGCCAGTTTCATGGCGTATGCAACTGCATGAGCGCTTTCAATGGCTGGAATGATTCCCTCCATCCTTGAGAGGTACTCGAATGCATTGACTGCCTCTTCATCTGTAACCGGAACGTATTCAGCGCGACCGGTGTCTCTCAAGTATGCGTGCTCAGGTCCGACTCCCGGATAGTCGAGTCCTGCAGAGACTGAATACACGGGTGCGATTTGACCGTAATCTCCTTGGTTGAATATTGATTTCATTCCGTGGAATATGCCCACTTTGCCCATTGTTAATGCCGCTGCATTGTATGGGGTATCTATTCCTTTGCCTCCTGCCTCACAGCCTATCAGTTTCACTTCCTCATCATCGATGAAATTGTAGAATGCACCCATTGCATTGCTTCCACCGCCTATGCATGCAATCACTGCATTTGGAAGCTTTCCTTCCTTGTCAAGTATTTGCTGGCGCGCTTCCTTACTTATGACCGCCTGGAAATCCCTTACCATTTGAGGGTATGGGTGGGGACCCATTGTGGAACCTATAACATAATTGGTATCATGGACCCGTGCAATCCAGTCACGGAACGCGTCGTTAACTGCATCCTTCAATGTTTTTGTTCCTGATTTGACGGGATGCACCTTTGCTCCAAGCAGTTCCATACGATAAACGTTCAGAGCCTGCCTTTTGGTGTCGACTTCACCCATGTAGACTTCACATTCCATGTCGAGCAATGCCGCTGCGGTTGCTGTCGCCACCCCATGCTGGCCAGCGCCAGTTTCGGCTATTACACGGGTCTTGCCCATTTTCTTGGCCAGCAGCACTTGACCAAGCACATTGTTTATCTTATGGGCGCCGGTGTGGTTCAAGTCCTCACGTTTAAGATATATTTTTGCCCCGCCAAGGTCTTCTGTCATTCTTTTAGCATAATATAGTAAAGATGGTCTTCCTGCATATTCTTTCAGTAATGTATTGAGTTCTTCAATAAATTCAGGATCATTCATGTAATGGTTGAACTGCTCTTCAAGGTAAATCAGCTCGTTCATCAATGTTTCAGATATGTATTGGCCACCGTATTGGCCATATCTTCCCCTGCTCAACTTATAACCTCCATTATTTCTCGTATCTTATTTTCATCTTTAAATCCGTTGACTTCAAGACTGGAACTCAGGTCAACAGCATAGGGATTGAATTCCATTATCGCCTCTTTGATGTTTTGGCTTGTCAATCCTCCAGCTATGAAGAATTCCTTTTTTAAATCTTTTCTTATCAGATTCCAATCGAATGTTTTTCCGCTACCCTTGCCACTGTCGAACAGCAGGTAGTCGGCTTTTGAATCGTCATATTCTGTTATGTCAATTCCATCATACATTTCAATTGCTTTTATGACTTTTAGTTCATGGTTAGTTTTTTCTTTCAGATTCAATATAAACTCTTCACTTTCGCTGCCGTGAAGCTGAACCATGTCAATTATTTCATCCCTGTACAATTCAAGGATTTCATCAGCGTCCGCATCTACGAAAACCCCAACGGCCTTAATGTTAGGGTTTAGATTTGCTTTCAATTTTCTTGCCAAGTCATGGGTGACTTGCCTTTTGCTTTCAGCGAATACGAAACCGATGTAATTGGGCATGTAGCGGTTTGCGATTTCTATATCCTCCAATCGCTTGAGTCCGCAGATTTTGATTTTAACCATTCTTCAACTCCGAAATCATGGCCTTCTTATCATCGCTTTTCATTAAAGTTTCGCCTATTAAAACTGCATCAACATCATTTTCCTTTAATCTGGTGACATCTTCCTTTGTTTTGATGCCGCTTTCTGAAATGAACACCACATCTCCACTGACACATCTACGTAGATTGATGCTGTTTTCAATATCCACTGTGAAATCTGTCAGGTCACGATTGTTCACGCCTATTATTTCAGCGCCGACAGTCAATGCGCGCATGATTTCATCACCATCATGGCACTCCACAATGGCTGAAAGACCCAATTCATGAGCAAGGTCCAGGAACCTCTTCAACTGCACAATATCCAAAATGGCGACAATCAGCAATATTGCGGAAGCCCCCAATGCCTTTGCCTCCCAGATCATGTACTCGTCAACAATGAAATCCTTCCTTAAAACCGGAATGCTGACAGTTTGTGATATTTCCTTCAGGTAATCATCTGAACCCATGAAGAAGAATGGTTCGGTGAGAACTGAAATGGCTGATGCTCCCGCATCCTCATATTCCCTTGCAATGTTCAAATAATCGAAATCCTCACAAATCAATCCCTTAGATGGAGAGGCCTTCTTAACCTCGGCAATGATGGCAATGTCATCGCCGGTCAAAGCCTTTTTAAAGGGAAAATCATCATTTATATTCATCAGATTAACTTCATTTTTCAAATCATCCAGAGTAATGATGTCTTTCGCTGTTTCAACACGTTCCTTTGTTTTTTCAACAATCTCATCCAACATAATAATCATCTGTTTGTAACTTCAATAAATTTCTCAAGCTGCTTTAGGGCAAGTCCCGAATCGATAATCTCCTCGGCCAGCTTGACCCCCTCATTGAGTGACTCCACCTTGCCTGAAACATACAGTCCCGCAGCGGAATTCAACAATACTGCATTTCTTTTAGGGCCTTTCTCACCATTCAGAATAGCTAAGGTTATTTTTGCATTTTCCTTGGCATCTCCACCGACAAGATCGCTTTTGGATGCAAGTTCAAAACCGAAATCCTCCGGCAGGACTTCGTAAATCCTTGTTCTGCCGTTTTTAAGTTCGCTTACGAATGTCTTGTCGCTGACGGAGAACTCATCCATACCGTCCATGCCGTAAACTGACAATGCGGATTTGACACCTAAATTGTTTAATACTTTAATCAAAGGTTCTACTAATTCTTTTTCATACACTCCAAGAACCTGCATTGTCGCCCCTGCCGGGTTGGTCAGCGGACCCAGGATATTGAATATGGTCCTTATTGACAGCTCCTTTCTCACATTGGCAACGTATTTCATTGACAGGTGATAGTTTTGAGCAAACAGGAAGCATAGATTTATTTCCTTCAGACACTCTATGCTTTTTTCAGGCTCAATGTAAATGTTAACTCCCAACTCCTCAAGCACATCTGCGGCTCCGCATTTGCTTGATGCCGAACGGTTGCCGTGCTTGGCCACCGGGACGCCTGCAGCGGAGATTACAATGGAGGATGTTGTTGATATGTTGAAGGTGTTTGAGCCGTCGCCTCCGGTTCCAACGATTTCCAGCACTTCCTTATCGTTCAATAATCTTACGCAATGTGCACGCATTGCCTCTGCTGAAGCGGTGATTTCATCAATTGTTTCCCCTTTCATAGACATTGCAGTCAGGTAAGCGCTCATCTGCACTTCACTGGCTTCACCGCTCATGATTTCATCCATTGTCTGGTAGGCTTCCTCATAGGTTAAGTCTTGATGCTTGTATACTTTCAGTATTGCTTCTTTAATCATAAAATCCCTCTTTTAACTTTTTCTAGGAAATTCTGCATTATTGTTAATCCGTCCGGCGTCAGTATTGATTCTGGATGGAACTGCAATCCGTAAACGTTATAGTCCCTGTGCTTTACTGCCATCACTTCCCCGTCATCCCTTGCTTTGGATATGATTTCAAGCTCATCCGGGACTGTGCCCTTTAGGCTTAGGGAATGGTATCTTCCAACGCTTATCTCGCTTGGAAGTCCCTTGAATAGGTAATCGTAATCCAGGCTGATTTTTGAGGATTTGCCGTGCATCAGTCTTGATGCATGTGACACTTCACCTCCAAAGGCTGCGCATATTGCCTGATGGCCCAGGCAAACTCCAAGCATCGGTATCCTGTCGTGGAACTGCTTTACGGCATCAATGCATATTCCGGCATTTTCAGGCCTGCCAGGTCCTGGAGAGAGCATTATGCATTCCGGATTTAGCTTGGCTATATCATCAATTGTTATCTTGTCGTTTCTCACTACCTTAATGTCGGGATTGATAGTGCCTATTAGTTGATACAGATTATATGAGAAACTGTCATAATTGTCTATTAAAAGAATCATTGTAACCCTCCGTCAGCTGTTTTCAAAGCATTTATTACGGCAGCCGCCTTGTTTAGGCATTCATCGAATTCATTGTCCGGCACGCTGTCTGCCACTATTCCTGCCCCTGAGCGTATGAACACCTTGTTGTTGCGTGCGAACGCTATCCTGATTGAAATGCATGTGTCGATGTTTCCGCTCAAGTCAACATAGCCGATTGCTCCACCGTAGATTCCGCGCTTGTTGTCTTCCAGTTCGTTTATTATTTCACAGGCTCGTATTTTCGGTGCACCGGACAGTGTTCCTGCGGGAAGGATTGAATCGATGGCTGCAAGTGAATCCAAATCATTTCTTAAAACCCCGCTGACTGTTGATCCGATATGCATCACATGGGAGAATCTCTCGATTGAGAGGTACTTATCGACTTTAACCGATCCGATTTGTGAGATTCTTCCAATGTCGTTTCGTCCCAAATCCACCAGCATGTTATGTTCGGCCAATTCCTTCTCGTCACTTAATAGTTCCTGTTCCAATTGCAAGTCCTTTTCATCTGTTTTGCCCCTTGGCCTTGTGCCTGCCAATGGGAACGTGTATAATTGATTGTCTGTCAGCTTGACCAGCGTTTCAGGGGATGCTCCGGCGATTTCTATGTCATTGCTTGAGAAGTAGAACATGTAGGGTGAGGGGTTGGTGGTTCTCAAGACCCTGTATGTGTCAAACAGGCTGCCGGTTATTTCGGCTTCTATGCGGTTGGACAACACCACCTGGAAAATGTCTCCTTCATAGATATAGTTTTTGGCTTTCTCAACCATGCTGCAGTATTTTTCACGTGAGAATACTGGTTTGAAATCTGACTTGAGCTTTAACGGTTCAATGTATGTCTTTTCACCGTTTTTTATCAAATCGGCGATTTCAATTAAGTCATCGCATGCCTTTTGATAGTTAGCCTCGAGGTCATCCGTCTTCATGTTTGTTATGAGTATGATTTTCTGCTTGAAGTTGTCGAATGCTATGACCTTGTCGAACAGCATAAGGTCAATGTCCTTGAACTGGTCCTGATTTTCAGCGTCAAGGTTTAGGGAGGGTTCGCAGTATTTAATATAGTCATATGCGAAATACCCTACGAATCCTCCTGTGAAAGGTGGTAAATATTCCAGTTTTGGGGATTTGTTTTTAACGACCAATTCCCTGATTATCTCACGGGGATTGTCTGTTTCGATTGTCTTTTCATCTTCCGTGAGCTTTTCGAAATCACAGTCGCCCTTGATTTTGACGACTCCGTTTTGGCATGTGAACTCGAGCAGAGGGTCGTATCCTAAAAAAGTGTATCTTCCCCATTTTTGTGAATCCTCTATACTTTCCAGCATGTATGTGTGGTTACTGACGCCCTTCAATATTCTCAACACCTCTATCGGCGTTGCAATATCTGAGTATAATTCATAGGAGATCGGTATTCTCCTGTATTCCTGGTTTTCTACTATTTCTTGTACTTCTTCTAGACTTGGGGAAAACATTGCTATCACAATAAATAATTTAGTATAATGTACTATTTAAAACCTTGTTGTCATAAAATGTACATTGACATTATTCTTGAAAAAAAATTCAATCCATCTTATCCTGTTCCTGGCTGAATTGAATAACAATCTTTTTGATTTCCCTGCTTTCCAGATAAGGCAACTGTTCGGTGATTTCACGTTCCAAATCCCTATTCAACTGCAATCTTTTCTCGGCGTATTCCTCACCTTCAAAATCCGCACGGTACTGCTTGTTCAGATTGGAGTACTTGGTTATCAGAGGCTGCAGGACAGTGCCGATGTCCTCATCCAACCTGTCATTGATGATTTTCCTTTTCCTTATCTCAATGACGAACCCGACAACGGTGATGAAAAAACCCAATACGGTAACGGTCAACGCCGGAACGAAAACCTTGTCATTGCCGATGAACAATATCGTAAAAGCGATTCCAACAAATATGAGTACAATACCTATTTTTCTTAAATCCATATTAAAAGTATTATACCTTATTATTATTTATATATTTCAATTCCCTAACGATGAACCACAAAACCAGAACAAAAGAAATGACAGCCAAAACTGACATCACGCCAACCACCGCGCCATTCGTGAACAACACCTTGCCGGAATCAATAATGACGATCAGCTCAGCAAGCAGATTGTTCAGGAAATGTGCGAATATCGCAACAAGAACATTGCCTGTTTTCAAGTATAGAATCGCCATGCAAACGCCAAAAATGAATGCGGAAGTGATGCTGCCGTAAGTGTGAAGCGAAGCAAATAGCAGAGATGAAATCAAAACCGCAAAAACAGTTGGAACAACCAGCTTGAGCCTGTTTAAAAACACTCCCCTGAAAATCAGCTCTTCTGAAATCGGAGAGATCAAAATGGTGGCCAATAGTCCAATGCCTGTTATCGAGTGTGACAGGCCAAATGATGGGATGAAATTCAAGACATGATCCGAGAGGTATAAAAACCCATATGACAAAAACACGTTCAATACCACAATCATTATTATCTGCCCGAAAACCCTTGCGCCAAACACGCCTGTGAAATCTGATTTTTCAGGAAGATTGTCCCTAAGCTTATATATGAAATACAATATCAATACAAGATATATCCAAAAAGAATCCAAATTAATTATGTTAAATGCATTTAAAAAATACTGAATTAAAAATAAAAAAATAATTAAGGATAATACCTCTTTTAGACGAATATCTCCCAACTTATCATTAAATAAAGACATATTATCGTGAAAAAAATCAATTTGTATACTCTAATCTAATTAGCAGAACGAATTTAACTAAACTTCATTTAAGTTAATATGATTTGCATTTTAAACTCATTCATCAAAGATAAACACATCTTCAATTGCTGGTTTACCCAATATCTTAGTAATGTTATAGGCCAATAATAAGGAAGGGTTATAGCGAGCATTTTCTAAAGCATTGATTGTTTGACGAGTCACACCAACCAAATCAGCCAACTCCTGTTGAGTTATGCCTTTTTCCTGGCGAAACTGTCGGATTTTTGTTTCCATATATTCCACCTATTATATAATCATAATAGTAATTATTACTCTTTATATAGAACAATATAAATGTTTCTTAAAAAATATAATACATTAAACAATAATAATAAATATTGAAAACAATTTTGAGAGTTGATAAAAAATGGCTATACACCCTATAGAATTTAGGTATGGTACCCCGGAAATGAAAAAAATCTGGGAAGAAGAAAACAAATTACAAAGAATGCTCGATGTAGAATCCGCATTAGCACAGGCAGAAGCCAAACTCGGCATAATCCCACAGGAAGTGGCTGACGAAATCGCAGCCAAGGCCAATACTGATTTTGTGAAACTGGAAAGAATGAAAGAAATCGAAGCTGAAACAAACCACGACATTGCAGCGCTATCCAAATCAATCACAGAAGTATGTGAAAACGGTGCAGGAGAATACGTGCACTTCGGAGCAACCTCCAACGACATCGTGGACAGCTCAAACTCACTGCTCATTCGTGACTCAATAGACGTTCTCGAAGAGAAACTTGAAAGACTGACAAAAATCATGCTCAAGCTGGCAGAGGAAAACAAGATGAAAGTCTGCATCGGCCGTACACACGGACAGCACGCATTGCCAACCACCTACGGAATGAAATTCGGTATCTGGGCAGATGAACTGCACAGGCAATACGTCAGGCTGGAAAACGCAAGAGCAAACGTTTGTGTCGGAATGATGGACGGGGCAGTCGGAACCACCGCCGCACTAGGAGAGCAAGGATGGGAAATCCACAAGACCGTAGCGGAAATCCTGGGATTGCCTGCAGCAACCATAACCAACCAGGTTGTTCAAAGGGACAATCACGTTGAATTCATAAGTGTATTAGCCAACATCGCAAGTACCCTTGACAAAATCGGACTTGAAATCAGAAGCCTTCAAAGAACCGAACTTATGGAAGTCGGAGAATACTTCGACCCTGAAAAGCAAGTCGGAAGCAGCACCATGCCGCATAAGATGAACCCAATTACCGCTGAGAGAATCTGTGGAGTCGCAAGAATCGTCAAGTCATACGTGAACGCAGCATTGGACAACAACCCATTATGGCATGAAAGGGACCTGACCAACTCCTCCTGTGAAAGGATAATGTTTCCGGAAAGCTGCATCCTAACCGACTACATCCTTAACCTCACAATCAAACTGATGAACAATCTAGTATTCTATGATGAAAACATTGAAAGAAACCTGAACATGACCAACGGTTTAATCATGGCCGAAAGACTGATGGCCGAACTTACCCGTGCAGGAATGGGAAAACAGACCGCATACGGTATCGTCAGGAAAAACGCCATCAAGGCAAACAAGGAAAAACTGCTCCTCGGCGAACTGATTCTTGAAGATGAGGAAGTCAAGAAATACCTCACACAGGAAGACGTGGACAAGATAATGGATCCTCACACCTACACAGGTTCCATTGCGATAATCATCGACGAATTGCTAGAAAAATCCAAAGACTGGTTCTAGGCGATACTATGAGCAACGTAAAAGAGTTAAAATCCATTGAGCTTGCTTCTTTTACAACAATGATAACTGGAATCTCAGTGATTTTCTCAATAATAGGAGCCATAATCCTAGCAATAATCATTGGCGCTTTCGTGCCGAACGGCGGAGGCATAGCAATATACCTTGTCCCAACAATCATCGTTGGAACATTCATGTACACAATCTACAATAGCTTCAGCCAGGGCCTGTTCTACAATCTTCTTGCCAAAAGACTGAAAACAGTGGCGATGATTATAACCGACAAGGGAGAAATTGCTAAAATCTCCACTACCGAGACTGCAACAATGACCGCAATAATCCTGACAATCCAGGTCATCCTTTTATACCTGGTTTCAGTGTTCGTATTGCCGATGTTTTTAACCTCAATAATGCAGACCCTGATGTATGCCGGCCAGGACACTGTAGCATTCAGCATCTATCAGATGATCATGCTCTTAAGCCAGCCTACAACAATCGGGCTGATCATATTCGGAACATTCATCATAACATTCGTCTTCGTTCTGCTTGGAACATACATCTACAATCTTGTGGCGAACAGTGGACGAGCGATAGTCTTGAAATTAAGCGAGGAAAACGGATTTACAGCAATTGACCACATCGACCCATTGAAAGCAGCCATCATGTTTGCCATAATCAGTGGCGTTTTAAGCATAATAACCGGGATAATCTCCTTAATAAGCGGAGCGAATTTCGCCAATTTCATTGGTGAGGTTTTAGGCGGTTTCGTTGGTGGATTCATTGAATTCTACTTGTTCGCATTGTTCTATAATTTCCTTGCACCTAAGCTCGGAAAAATAAAATTGGAATTAATTGATTTTAGAATATAAATCAATTAATTTTTACTTCTTTTTATCTCTGGAACATATCTCTTAAGCATCAATGAGAGGGATATGACCGTAACTGAACTTAAAGCCATTGCCAGTCCTGCCAGTGCAGGCTCGAAGGTTATTCCGAATGCAGGATACAGGACCCCTGCTGCAATAGGTATTAGTATTGTGTTGTATGCGAATGCCCAGAAGATGTTTTCCTTGATTCTGCGCATCACCTTTTTGGAGAACTGAACTGCAGCAACAACATTCTCCAAATCACCTTCCATGACCACAATATCCCCGCTTTCCATTGCAATGTCGGTTCCGTTGCCCATTGCAACACCGATGTCTGCCTGTGTCAATGCAGGCGCGTCGTTGATTCCGTCACCTACAAACAGCACCTTGCGGGTGTGGTTGGCCTGGGTCTTCTTGACTATGTCCAGCTTGTTTTCTGGAAGTATTCCCGCCTCGACATTGTCTATTCCAACCTCGCCTGCAACTGTCAGGGCTGTGGCCTCATTGTCCCCTGTAAGCATGTAGGTCTCAACACCCATCTTGTGCAGTTCATCGATTGTCCTTTTGGAATTGGCCTTGATCTTGTCGGAGAGGCTCAAGATTCCCCTGACATGCTTATCTTCAGCAAGGAATATGATTGTCTTTGAGAGCTTTTCAAGCTCATGATACTTATCGACAGCTTCAGTGGACACGTCAACATCATATGCCTGCATGAGGCTCAAGTTACCTGCCAACACTTCACTTGAGTTCAATTCTGCTTTTAAACCTTTACCTGTGACGTTTTCAAATGATGTTGTCTGGCCAAGTTCAATATCCAATTCCTTTGCCTTGTTCACAATGGCCTTGGCGATCGGGTGAGTTGAGTTCTGCTCGACACTTGCTGCGAGCTTGATTAAGTCTTTCTCACTGCCTTCATAAGCTATTATGTCATCCACTTCAGGCTTGCCCTCGGTTATTGTACCTGTCTTGTCGAATGCAGCAACATCTATTTGACCTGCATTCTCCAATGTGTCGCCGTTTTTAATGAGTATTCCGAACTCCGCTGCCCTTCCAACACCCACTGTGACTGCTGTCGGGGTGGCCAGTCCAAGTGCGCATGGGCATGCAACAACAAGTATTGAAATCAGGCAGGTCAGGGAGAAGAGCAATGTTCCGCCTAGAATGAAGTACCATATGCAGAACACTATAATCGCTATCGTCAGTATGACCGGTATGAAGTAGGATACGATTGTGTTTGCGAACTTCTGAACCGGCGGGCGTGATGACTGTGCCTTTTCAACCAGTCGAATGATGTTTGACAGTACTGTTTCCTTACCTATCTTTTTGGCGCGAATATGCAATACTCCATCCTGGTTGATTGTTCCTGCAAACACCTCTTCACCATCCTTTTTAACCTTAGGTATCGGTTCACCATTTATCATTGATTCGTCAACGTATGATTCACCACCGACAACATCCCCGTCAACTGGAATTTTTTCACCCGGCTTTACCAAAAGCAGGTCATCCAGCACGATATCTGCAATGGAGACTTCCTTTTGGGATATGATTTCACCGGATTCATCAACCTCTATTGCGGTTGCGACTGTAGGCTGAAGGCCGATGAGCTCACGGATTGAATCGGATGTTCTCTTTTTGGCTCTTGCTTCAAGGTATCTTCCAATCATTAAAAATGACGGCAGCATGACTGCGGAGTCGTAGAACATGAAGGTATGGTCGAGGACTATTCCGAATGTTCCGAAAATGCTTGAAATGTAAGCCACAAGAATACCCATTGAGTACATTACGTCCATGTTGAGGTTCTTATGCATCAAACCGTTGATACCTGCTTTTAAGATTGGCAGTGAAACGTATAGGAACGGTGCAATGCTTACAATCAGTGAGAGCAAACCCATTGAGGATATGTGGAGTCCTGTTGCCTTGTGGATGCCATGGGTGAGTCCCATTAGAGGGTCCCATCCGCTGAACATCAGTATCATCAGGATTGCTGAGAAGATGAGTCCAACGATTATGCGGTTGCGTTTTTCCTTAAGGTCCTGCTGGTAAATGGCTTCCTCATCAATCTCGGTTTGGCCTTCAACGCCCAATAATTCAAAGCCTAATGAAACGATGACCTCTTCGATTTCATCCAGGGTCACTTTTGATGCGTCATAGCGTATCTTAGCGGTTTGGGATGTCAATTCCGCCTTGACGTCAAAAATGCCGTCCAGTCTTATCAGGAAATTCTCAACATTCATTGTGCAGGATGCGCAGTGCATTCCCTGAATCCTTATTGTCATCTCATCGGAGTGCAGGTCAAAGCCTAGGTTCTTGACCAGTCGCTCCATTTCATCATATGATATTTTTTTAGTGTCAACTGTAATGTGCAGCTTGTTTGCTGCCAAATCAGCATCAACATCTTCTACTCCTTCTATTTTACCAAATGTTTTATTAACGCTCAATACGCAGGATGCACAATGCATTCCTTCAATCGGCAAATCCATATGCTTATGCTTTACCATGATATCACAACCGTTTCACTTGTATGAAACTAAATTTATTTTTAACACTTAAAAAGGTTTAGGTTACACTAAAAATTATATATACTTTGCGGAAGTGCGGCAATGTGAAAAAGCACAAAAACACAGTTAAAGAGCTTTTATAAAGAATTAAGACAATATTAATAGTTATGACAATAGAAATCGTTTCACTATTAAAAGAAAAAGCCATTACTGCAAGTGATGATGCCGTAACTATTAATAAAACAAAAGCATGGACAGGAGCTAGAAAAAATTACAAAGGAAAGAGGCATTTAACGAAAAGAAAACGTTTATAAAATAATAGAAACAAAAGAGAAATTAAGGTGATAGAATGTACCTAATACCATTTGGACAAAGCCAAAAAAGTTATACCATCGAACCAGAAGACATAAAGTTGCCCAAAGCCAATTCAAAAAAATGGCTTCAAAAAGGATTAAATCGTGAAAGATATTATGAAAAATTAAAGGAAGAAATTGAAAATGAAAAAATGGACTAAACAAAAATGTTCATAAATATTTCATTTTAATTTCCTTATGAGGTATTGTCCTCTTAAACCTTTTTTTAGGATACCCTATGATGAAAGCTGAGTACATATGCTTGTTCTTGTCGATTCCAGGGAAGAATTCCATGAGTTTCCCATGGTCGATTTCATCAGCCTTCAAAATAAATAATGAATAAAAGCCACCCAATCCCATAGTGTATGCCAGCAATTCCATTCGAGTATTGGCTATCACAGCACTTGTCTTGTCTGTTGAGAACGTCAATATCAGCTGCTGGCCGGTCCATAACAAGGGATGATATTTTTTGGAGGTATTGTCACGTATATAGTCTCCAAATTCCTTTATCCTAAAGAATTCCGCCTCCTCGATCCTGATAATATCATAGACATGCTTCATGAAGTCATTGAGCTTCCTGTCCAAAACCACGAATTCAACATCCTGCTCATTCTGGGCTGATGGTGAATAGTATGCTCCTTCAATCAGCTTGTTGAATGTGTCCTTATCAATCTTTTTGTTTTTGAACCATCTGATGGATCTTCTCTGCTTCAGCAATTCCAGAAGCTCATTGTACTTGACGGGAATCTCTTTTGGATTGTAATCCTCTATCCTGTCCTCATGGCCCTTGAATATCTTAAGGGTTATGGCTCCTGTTGGGCATATGGCCATGCAATGGCCGCATTCAAAGCAGTTGCTTCCTGTTTCAACCGCAATTTCATCTATTTCAATATTGTCTCTTATGCATACGGATTTGCATTGTCCACATGCGATGCACTCTTCACTGTCAATCATCAGTTTCATTTCACTACACAACCGTCTTGTATTACTTTCAATATGTTGTCGTTGTCGCTCAGTACGGACACGTCATCTAACGGATTGGAATTGACGATTATCAAGTCGGCAATGTAGTTTTCCTTGACAAGTCCGAGATTGTCGAATCCTAGAAACTCGGCTGCCTTGATGGTTCCTGATGCAATGGCTTCGTCCTCACTCATGCCTATGCCTGTGAGGTGTGTCAGTTCCTCCAGATTGTGTCCGTGCGGAATTACTCCGCTGTCTGTTCCCATGAGTATGTTCACGCCTTGTTCGTAAGCGGTTGTGATGTTTTCCTTGTGTACTTTAACGATTTCCTTTAGTTTTTCTGTTTTTTCGGCTGCATAACTGTCCCATGCGGGAAAGCCATTCTCATATAGGTATTGGTGAACCAGGAGTGTTGGAACCAGACTCACATTGTTTTCAACCATTCTTCTTGAGGTTTTCTCATCGATGAAGGTTCCATGTTCGATTGATGAGAAACCTGCCTTTATGCAATTATTCATTCCCTTTAGGCTGTGGCAATGGGCAGATACTTTCATGTCATTGGCTTTGGCCTCACACACGATAGTCTTCAATTCCTTAAGGTTGAATTGGGCATGTTCCGGTGAGGAATTGGTGGTCAACACTCCACCGCTGGCCATAACTTTTATGAAGTCTGCACCGGCCCTTTTAACTTCACGTGTCTTTTTAAGCACTTCCTCAACGCCGTCGCATCTTCCCTTAGGAAAACCAGGATATATTATCTCCATGTCCCATCCTGAAGGTAAAAGCAAGTCAAAGTGTCCCCCAGTCATTACAAGAGGAGTTATGGACAAGTGTATCTTTGGAGCAGTGAATAATCTACGCTGCTGTGCCAATTTAAAACTTAAATCAGCTGATCCACAATCCCTGATTGTTGTTACACCCGCATTGATTGTTTGCAAACTGTGAGGCACTGCATTGTAGAAATGCAATCCCAATGGGTTGGCCATGTTTTCCTCCTTGTGGAATCCTTTGGCGAAAATGTGAGTGTGGCAGTCAATGAAACCCGGCATCAGGTAATTGTCTTCACCGTCAATGACATTATCTGCTTTAAGTTTACTTGATGAAATTTCCTTGAGGATATTGTTTTCTATCAGAACGTTCTGATTGGTTTTAACTTCCCCAAAGGGGTTGACAATGTTTACATTTTCAATCAGGGTTTGCATAAAAATCACTTCTTATAATATTTCTATTGTGCCGTTGTCCCCGTCGACCTCAACCATTGTTCCGGTTGTCAGGTCCTTGGTTTCGGCCGGTGAGTCGACCATCGGGATGTCTGACATTATCGCGCCGGTAGCAATGATCGGCTCTGCGCTGAGACAGATTATAGCCTTTGGAGCAGTGTTGTTCTTCATCATCTGGAAGATGACGTAGGATCCGACTGTGGATCCTTTCCCGCCTGGGATGAACAGTACCTTGTCTTTTATGATTTCCCCTTTCAGTTCATGGTTCGGGTCGATTATCTGACCGTTTTCAGGATTGACTCCACCTAGAAAACTGATCGGCTCGGATGAAACAATCAGTTCCCCTTTTGCTTTTCCTTTTGCTATGTTTCTACATTCAATCATATTAATCACTTTAATTAGAATAATTTATCTTCAACTTCTTCTCCACGATTCAAGGCATTCATTGAGATTATGGTGTCGACTAATGCCCAAATCCAAATTACAATAACCAGTATGAAACCTATAAGTAATAAGATTAATATTGCCGATACCACATAGGCAATCAGCAGTAATGCACCTTTATTGTCCAATCCCAGGTATATCTGGCCCAAACCTGGCAGGAAAACACTCAGGATGACTGCAATGAGCATGCTCTTATCCTTTTTTAGAGTTATATTTTGAGTTTTAACAGGTGAATTGAGATTGTATCCGCAGTTCGGGCAGAACTTGAAATCATCACTAAGCCTATATCCACAGTTGGTGCAGTATTTGATGTTACGTGCAGGGACAGCATCATTAACAGCAGCCACTTCAGGTAAGGTTTCGGTTGTTTTGGGGATTTCCTCAATGTTTCCGAGGTATGCACCGCAGTTCTTGCAGAACTTATCCTTTGGAACCTCCTTACCGCAATCCGGACAAATCACCATCAAAATCACCTATATTACGTCTTTCTTCATTATTTCTCTTAAGACTGCAGTTGCGTATGAGCCCTTGTTTATTGAAAACTCACACATCACCCCATCGTCAACCGCCTTGGCTGAAGCGTCCCATACCTGGAACCTCATTGAGCGTCTGAGCCCATGGCTTCCAAGACGTGGCATTTTCGGAACCTCGAAATCGGATTTGTCCAAATCATAATTCCTCAAGACATTCTCCTCCATCTCGCCAACGGCGCCGCCTGCATATGGGACCTTGGTGCCGTATAACGGACAGGTAGGGTTTGCCTCAAAACTATCCATCAGTTCCTGATACTCCTCAGGAGTCTTATCATAGACTATGTGCTCCTCATTGTCGATTATGATGTCGCCTTCAATGTATTTGTCAATGCCCATGGCCACACGATTGCTCACTGCCTCGTTGAAGAGGTATGACTGATAAGCATGGACGAACATTCTCTGCAGGGGCTTCGGTAATGCGTATAAGGCGTTCTTGTATGACTTTTCAGTTAGCTCGCCCTTGCGTGAATCCTTGATGAGTTCGCGAATCATCATTTTCTCATATCTCATCCCCTTACCCATGAGGTTCAGTGACTCTTCAAGGTTGCCGTCATCATATGCCTGTCTAGCCATCTGGTTTTCTTCATGCTCCTCTTCTGAAGGATGGCCGATATATGTTCCGACTGCCTTTTCCAAGTCGTTTTCTATCAATGCCTTTCCGACAAGGTGAGTGTTTGTTCTTGGCTTTCCGAACCTCTGCCAGCCGAAATAGTTTGGAACGCCTGTAACCTGCAGTTCCTTTAAAACCTCATTTGCAATATCAGCGGACCCTTCAATGTCATCCAAGTCCTTAATGAGTATCTTGAACTTGTTTCCCTTGAGTTGACCCATGCGGAGTTTCTTGCGGCCACGAACTATCTTTAAAAAATCAGTCTTGTAGATGTCCAGGTCCCTGACCTGCTGCATCTGCTTGTCGGAATCCATATTGGCTATGCAAATCCATTGCCGAGTCAGTGCCTTCTTGTCCTTCATTCCTGCAAAGCCCATTCTTTTCCTTGAGACGTGAAGGTCACGGGAAATGTCAAGGACAACGTCAAGGGTGGTTCTTCCGAGCTTTTCTATCCAGATGTAGATGTTTGGTCCTTCGCCGGATGGGATGATTTCAGGAATTTCTTCAACGTAAAAATCTTCATATTGGTTTCTAATGGTTCCACCAATACCTTTTTGAGAAGTAACATATGTATTAGCGTTTAACATAATAATCACGGAAATTATAAATGCCCTGGCCGGGATTTGAACCCGGGGAATGGGATCCGCAGTCCCATGTGTTATCCAAACTACACCACCAGGGCTAAACAAAATAAGATAACAATTAATTATATGAATTTTATAGTATTTAATCATTACCATACTGACAACGTATATGAATAATCCCCGTAAGTGCGTGTGGCAACAGAAACGCTGCTTTTGGAATCATACTCCCCATTGGAAGCCAACACTTCACCATCAAGCACATTGGTTTCAGTGAACCTGTAATTCCCAAGATTGAACGACTCCAGCTTATCCTTTGAAATCTCTGAAACTTCCCTTACCGATTGCTTTGAATTCTTGCCATCCTTCAGCATGGTTGAAATTTCACCGATGAAGGTGTGGTCTTTGAAATCTATCTTGCCGCTCAAAAGCTCCATAACATCCTGCGCCTGGCGAATGTCCTTGCTTTCATATGAATACTCATAGCTTGGAACGTTGATTGCAGTGTTGATTATTAAGAATACGACTAAAAGCAAAACGATTGCAAGCATTGCGTCAATTATATACAATGAACCTTTATTGTCTAACATGAATAATAATTGCACCCCATTTTATTAAAAAAGTCTCAAAGTGCGACTGTATGATTTTGTGCACAGTCGCACTTTAAAAAGCTGTTTATAAAATAAACACCAAAAATTAGTAATGCAAATAGCGTTGTTCAAATTAATGAATTAAATGAATTAATTTCAAATAACGAGGTTTGAATAATGCTAAAACACCAAGGAGATACGAATATGCCATCATTCTTTAAAACAGAAAAAGAAAATACTTCAAAAACAAGACTTATTGATAATTTAAAAATATATTCTGAAAAAACTGGTAGAAATGTTGTGATATATGCTTCAAATTTTTTAAATGATGATTCTGAAGAAAATTACATCAATTCATTTGATAAAAATGGATTTATGAAAGTTATGAATAATCTAAATAAATCAAAAGGATTAGACTTGATATTACACACTCCTGGTGGGGCAATAAGTGAAACAGAATCAATTATAGATTACTTACATGTACAATTTAACCAAAATATAAGAGCAATAATTCCCCAAATGGCAATGTCCGGAGGTACAATGATTGCTTGTTCTTGTAACGAAATTTATATGGGAAACCAATCAAGTTTAGGACCAGTTGATCCACAGATATTAGACATGTCTGCTAAAAGTGTAATTAAAGAACATGAACTAGCAAAAAAAGAAATTATGGAACAACCAGAGACAATCCCCTATTGGACAACATTGCTTGATAAGTATCCTGCTAATTTCGTGTTTGAATGTGAAAATCTTATTGAATGGAGCGAAAATATTTTAGAAAAGGCTTTAAAGTATTCTAAAACAAAAAATATCAATAAATTGAAAAAGTTTTTGATTACCAATGAATCAATTAAAGAACATTCACAAAACTTTTCTGCGATTCAATGTAAAGAAATGGGATTGCCTATCAAATTTCTTGAAAATGAGAAAAATTTGAATAAATTAATTTTGTCAATCCATAAAGAATATTTAAATTATTTCAATGAAAACAACGCTCGAAAAATTTTTGTAAATCAAAAAGGAATCTTCATATCAGTATATTCAGATAAATAAGAAAATATTTATATAATATTAAAAAAAAACTAATAATACATATTGCACATCATATTAAAAACTTAGAATCATGATTAATAAATAAAATAAGTATCATAGTGGTTTAATTGATAAAATTTAGAGGTATATCATGAGAATTAAACATAAACGATTAGAAAAAATGCAAAAAAAATATGAAAAATATGGTTTTAAAAAACTAAATAAGGGTTACAAAAAAACAACAATTAGATAAATAATAGAGAAATCAATTGTTGATTTCCCTAACTATCTTTCCCCACGAATGTGTTCAATAACCTTATCCTTTTTAGCAATCGCCAAATCGGATGCCCTTTGAACCTTCTCCTTCATCATTTCAAAGTCCTCAGGAGTGGTTTCACCGACCAGCTTTTTAATCTTGGTGTAGGCCGCTTCACGGAACAACGGCACAAGTTTTTCATCAGACCCGTCCTCTTTAATGAGTATAGGTTCTCCTGAATTGTTGACCTCACCAATTTCTGATATTGCAACATCATACTTGCCGACGGCCTTTTTGACATCACTTACTATTTCAGGAGGCACGATCAACATCAATGAATCTGTTGACACTCCCAACGGGTCGATGTTTAATGTTTCAAGCATGTTCAAAACGTTTGGCGCAACCATCTGGCGGATTTCATTTTCATAGAATTCCAATCCGACTCCAGTGGTGTTTGATATTTCATGAGCGTCACCGCGCAATCCACCGTTGGTAACGTCAGTCATCGCATGAATGTCCTTTACGAGATCGGCTTCAAAGAGTGCATGTGATGCCTGGACGAAGTTAACATTCATTGTATCCCACACGACATCGAAAAATCCGTTATATAAAGCGGTGGTTGTTATTGTTCCCCCACCGGAACCCTCAGTTAAAAGTATCACGTCACCTTCGGTTGCTCCCTTACGCGCTGTTGGAGGATAAGCGGACACTCCTACGCTTCCAACCGCTGACACGAACCTGTCACCCAACACCATGTCGCCGCCGACACGCAATGTGCTTCCGGCAACAATCGGCACATCAACGAGTTCTGAGACTGCAGCGACTCCAGCGGTGAAGTCGAATATCTTTGCAACGTCCCCGTCATCAGCAAGGTGTACATCGCTTAGAATGGCCACAGGGTCGGCCCCCATAACGCAGACATCCCTCAGTGTTGCGCGGGTAACGTGGAAACCTCCGAGGAACGGGTATTCGCTTAATCTTGAGTGTATGCCGTCCACTGCAGTGGTAATGTAGACCTCATCATTCTTGACCGGTGCCTTCACCACTCCACCGTCGTCCTGTTCTGATGGATTGACGAGTGAAGCGGTGTTTGTGGATGACACTATTTCCGCGATTTTCCTGTGAACGAAAAAGTCCCCGGCTCCGCGTGAGCCTACTCCCATCTCTCCCATCAGCACATCAGCCTTGTTGACGTTTGCTATTTCTTTTAGAAACTCGTCATCGCTTTCCTGCAGTTTCAGTGTTGTTGCCACTTCATCAATAACTGCCTTTGCCATTTCAACTGAATTGTCCTCAGTGATGTTCTTGTATTCTCTTATGCGCACTGCTAGAATGTCTGCCAAATCATCATAAGTGTAATCGTCAATTCTAGCCCTTACAAATCCTTCAATATCCATTGTCTATATCTCCAAGTTAGTGAAATTCTTTAGGATTTTCAATCCTGCCTTACCGCTTTTTTCGGGATGGAATTGTGTTGAGAATAAATTATTCCTGTTTAAACTAGCCACAACACTGCTTCCATATTCACATACTCCGGCAATGATTTCTTCATCATCCGGAATCACATGATAAGAATGAACGAAATAGAAGTATTCCCCATCTATTCCTTCAAGTATTCTTGAATTGCTGGTGACTTCAAGCCTGTTCCAGCCCATATGTGGAATCTTAACCACTTCAGGGAGTTTTTCAACATGACCCTTAAATAAATCAAGGCCCTTGACGCCTGGTGATTCCTCGCTTGAGCTCATGAGCACCTGCTGGCCGAGGCATATTCCAAGGAATGGCTTGTCATCGTTTATGTGCTCATATATTACATCCTTGAACCCTTCAAGGTTTTCCATTGCACTGCCGAATGCCCCGACACCCGGCAGGACAAGGTAGTCGCTGTCGGCGATGATTTGCTTATCATCGGTTATTTGATATTCGGCACCGATTTTCTTAAAGCCGTTTGAGATGCTTTTGAGGTTTCCGCTCTTATAATCTATTATTGTTATCATTCGCTTAACCACCCGATTGTTGACCTTATCATGCCTCCGAAATCAGAGAAGACTATCTCATCAACACCCAATGTCTTTGAATGTGCGTCGAGTTCGGCAACGACATGAGTGTAGCCGAGGTTTCTCAATGGCTCAACGAGACGTGGCCCGTCGGTTACTGCCACTGATTCAACGTCAAAGTCCTCTATCGGGAACGCATGAGGAACGCCGAACACCACTATCAAGTCCAAGTCCTTGTCCTTAAGGTATTGCGCCGCATCTCCTGCAGTGATTGGGTACTCGTCAAGGCCGCCGGTAATGTGGTCAGGTTCGATGTCGAGCTGCTCTTTGATGTTTACAGCGTGCTGCCTGATTCTTGGAAGACCAATGTTTTCATCAAGGTTGGCGACGAAAATCGGCTTGATGTCAGGATTTATCTGCTTGTAATCGAAATTGATGATGTCAGCAAAGAGGTATGATGTTTCCTTTTTAACGTTTAAAACGAAAGCGACTTTCCTGCCATCCTTTAATGCTTGGACTACTGTTCTTGCAACTTTCTCCTTTGAGTCTCCGAAGTTCGGCTTGATGTATTTGCCCTGAGCCATTCCACGGGTCTTTTCAACCTCAGTTGCCTTTTCAAGCATTTCAATCTGCCTGTCGGATTCCTCACGCGGAATGACACCGGCCTCAACGGCCGCATCAAGCGCCATGATTGCACCGACAGTATTGTCACCCTCACCGGAGCCCCCATGGGATTCGACCGGTATCACGGTGCATGGCAAGTCTGCTGTTTCAATGGCGTCCTTCAAGTCTTCACCGATTATCATGCTGGCGCATGTGCCCGCTATTCCCATGAGTTCTGGTTTGAATTCCTCATAAGCCTCGGTCAAGGTTTCAACCAGCTTTTCACCGGCACCTAATATAAAGTCATTTTCGGACATTCCGGTGGTAACCACGCGAACTCCATCCCCTTCTAGAAGGCGGGCTGTCCTGAAACAGCACCCGGTGGGTCCGTGCATGATGATTACATCTACGTTCATGTCTCTTAACGTGTAGAGAGTTGCAGCGATTGGACTTGGTCTTGGATGTATAATTTTTATCACCTTACAATTTAATAAGTAATTATTTAAAATTCGTGATTAATATAATTAATTAGGAGACTGGATTATGAAACTTGACAAACAATTACTCGAGGAAAAAATTCGCGAATACAGAACATTCAAAAGTTGCTCCGAATCCACATTGATGGGCCTTTGTGAAACAGCAGGCGCTGACATCACCCCTAAGGAAATGACCAAGTTGGCCTGCGGCTTTGCAGGAGGCATGGGAGGAACATTCGAAGAGGGAACCTGCGGGGCAGTGACCGGCGCATTGATTGCCAACGGCATCCTCAATGATGACCCGTCACAAATCAAGGCCAATGCAAAGGCAATATTCAACTCCTTCAAGGAGGAGTACGGAACCGTGCGCTGCGACATAATAAGCAAGAAAGGAGAGGACAAGTCCCCATGCGTCGACTGCTGCGTTTTCATCGCAGACAAGGTGGCTGACCTGCTTGACGAGTAAGTGGTTTTCATGAGCAAAATCAGGTTCGCAGACGAGAATGACTTGGCATTGATATTGGACTTCATCAAGCAGTTGGCGACTTATGAAAAGATGCTTGATGAGGTTGTCGCCACTGAGGAGCTTCTAAATGAATGGTTATTTGTGAGGAAGGTGGCTGAAGTAATATTCATCATGGAGGATGATGCTGAAGTCGGCTTTGCACTCTTCTTCCATAATTTCTCAACATTCCTTGGAAAGGCAGGAATATACTTGGAGGATCTTTTCGTCAAACCTGAATACCGTGGCAAGGGCTACGGAAAGGCATTGATTAAGAAGCTTGCATCAATCGCTATTGAAAGAGGCTGCGGCCGCTTGGAATGGTCATGCCTTGACTGGAACCAGCCAAGCATTGACTTTTACCTTTCATTAGGTGCCGAGGCGATGGATGAGTGGACTGTATATCGAGTTGCCGGAGACACACTGGCAAATCTAACGAAATGATATGAATGAACAAGAAGGAAGTCTTTTTCAGGGATAAGGAAGAGTGCAACGAAGAGTTCACCCACATCACAGGAGACATCACTGACCCTGCACTGAAAGCCATTGACGAATTATATGGTGCGGCAGACGTCTTAAGCATTAAAAATGCCCTCAAGCATCAGAGAATACTTCTGGCATTGTCAATCATCGGGACATTAATCACCATGGGTTTTCTTTTATATGATGAGGCCGAATTGCACGGACTCATACTTGCATGCACAGTCATGATACTGTTCTTGTTCTATATCCGCAGGAAAGCCCATACTCTTGACTGTCACAGGAAATACATTGAATACCGCGTACTTGCAGAGACATTGCGTGTCCAGTTCTTCCTATCCGTTGCAGGGGTTCAAAAACAAGTTGTAGACATTCTGCCATGGTTCATAAGGCAGGGCCTGCCATGGATTGAGGATGTGCTGAAGTCATTGCCGAAAATGAGCAGTCATGAAAGAAATCCAATCATTAACTTCTGGATACTTGACCAGAGAGCATATCATAATGGCGCTCTTGCAAAAGCGGAAAACAAGAAAAACAGGGACAACAGGACCACACGAGTGGTCATAGTCATCACAATCATAGCATACCTCATCACATTGTTCTTTGAGCTTTTCATCTCCACTCAAAATCCCGGAAATGTTGATGTCAATGCCGTTAGGGCGATTTTGAAAATAATTGTAGGTACAATGTCCGCCGTAACCCTTTTTACCAGCAGCTACTACGGCAAGCTGTCATTGACATACACCATCAATGACCACAAAAGGATGATTGCCCTGTACGACAATGCAGAAAGAGAAATTGCCCGGAAGGGCGAAACCGAGGAGATACTGGTTGACCTGGCCAGGGAGTTTCTCATTGAGAACAGTACCTGGTACTCCTATCAAACCAAGAACAAGCCTGACCTAGTTTTCTAAGACGGGCTTCAACTTTCGAATGGTATATCTTGCATAAATGTAGTTTAGAATGGATGCTATAATCCTTCCGACAGCCAATCCCAGCCATATGCCGGTCAAACTCATATTCATCACTATTCCAAACAGGTAAGTGAAACCGACAGTTAATATTAGCTCCCGTATGATTGTCCATGCAAGTGAGGTTGTTCCGCGCCCGATTCCCTGATACATGAAGTTGGAAGGCATGCCGACACCAACCAACAATAATCCGAAGCATGCAATCCTTAGGAAATTGGTTATCTCCGGAATCAATGGGGCGGTTTCGGGAGTGTATGCGAATATCATTGCCAATTGCGGTGCGAATACCACTATCAATAGCATGATTGCCACTGCGAACATTGTGGCGAATTTTGTGCCGTAGGCATGTGTTCTTCTAAGGTAATTCCAGTTCTTGGCGCCGAATGATGAACCGCTCACCGCTGCAACAGCACTTCCAATAGCTGTCAACGGCATTATACCGAAGAGATATAGCCTTTGGCCTGATGTGAACGCCGCAATACCATACTCTCCACCGACAGAGGATATGAACATCAGATAGAAGCTCATTGCAACTGACATCATAAACATGTCCAGCGAAGATGGAATCCCCACCTTTAAAATGTCCCTGATGATTGCAGGGTCGAACTCGAACCCTTTAAGCTTAACATCAACGTAAGTGTCCTTTTTGATTAAGATCCAGTACATGATCACGATTGCCGAACCGAATGAGCTCACTATTGTTGCAAGTGATGCGCCTGCAGAGCCCATGTTTAAAACATAGATGAATAACGGGTCGAGAATGAAGTTCAATATGACTGAGACCATCATCGCATACATTGCCCTTTTCATGTCGCCTTCTCCACGAAGGATTCCGCTTCCGCCGTTTCCGAACATGAATGCGAATAGCCCTGCAAACAATGGTGTCCCGTATCTTATCCCTTCAACGAGTGACTGGCCGCTTGCACCGTATGCCTTGAGCAAGGGTTCCTGTATGACGAGCAGGAGCAGAGTAAGTATTATTGAAGCTATTAAGAATATCAAAAGTGAGTGTGATGCTGACTTGCTTGCCTTTTCATGGTTTTTGGCGCCGACCGCTCGGCTGATGCTGCTGGTTGCACCATTTCCCAATCCTACGCTCACACCATTTAAAATCATGAATATTGGCGTTACAAATCCTATTCCTGCAATAGCTGCCTGTCCCAGTCCTGCAACCCATATTCCGTCAACGATATTGTATGATGCTGTCAGAAGCATTGATATCATTATTGGGATTGCCAGTTTCCTGACTGCTATTTCAGGCTCTCCCCTCATCAGTTCAACATTCTTATTGGCCATGTTTAATCATATGATTTTCATGCAATATTAAATCTATGCTTAAAATTGAAAATTTGATTGATTAAAATGATACTGTCGACATTGAAATTGATTTTTTTAATCGCATTTCACATTACCATTAGGGATTTGGAAAAATCAAAGCAATTCAAAATAGGGATATATATCAAGAAGTTGAAAACAAATGAGAGATTGGAATTCTTGATGGTAAAGTCAAAATTCCAACTGCTCGGCAATGCACATCTTGCAGACCGCATTCGGAGATTCCAAATTGGCATCCTTGACCGGGCAATAGAACACCCCATCCTTTTCCTCAACCTTCAAAGACCCTGGGAAAGGTGTGCCCACAGGATGAATCGGCTCCTCAAGTATGAAAGTGGTGTAGATTGAAATGATCCCATAAATCAATGGGAACTTTGTCTTGGAAGTCACTGACTCGTTAACGTGATATGACTTCAAAGTGGCGATTGCATCAATGAACTCCTCCTTGTCAATGTCATGGTCATAAGTGTTGTTGTCGCTGTGAACATCCTTGATGCGTCCCAGAAAATACTTGACATAGACTGCATGGCTCTTGTGCTTGTAATTTTCCTGCACGTACTTGCTTTCCTCAATCATTTCAGCATTGACCGCCATCAAGTCAAACACTGAAATGGTGCCTGAGTATTCCTTCAATATATCCAGGACGGACTGTGTCGAGATGCTCTGCTCGTTTGAAACGACATTTGAGAAATCATCATACATGTTCAGGGAATCGTTCATTTTTTAACCTCCAATATATAATTTTACAAATCATGGGATTTAAATCTACATCAAGAAATTAACGCCCAACAGTATCACAAGCAAAATGACATTGAAAACCGTGAACACCACCAGGTACCTGGCCTTGAACTCATCGAATTCACGGGCGAGAATCTTGAATGATATGAGATTCGCCATGGATGCTATAAGTGTTCCGAAACCACCAATGTTGATTCCGACAATGATTGCCTCATAATTGGTGCTGAATCCGCTTAGAAGCATTGCCGCTGGAACATTCGAGATTATTTGAGATGTCAAAACGCCGCATATAACCTCATTGCCGACAATCCATTTCTTAAAAATCAATGTGAAAAATGGGATGTTTTCAAGGTTGCCTATTAGAATAAACAATGCAATGAAGGTCAAGAGCAAAAAGTAATCCACTCCAAGGACGACCCTTTTGATGAAGTTCTCCCTGTTGATATCTATTTTCTTAAAGGATAATGGCCGTATCCTGTCATTGGGTGTTAAAAAAGTCAATATCATTAAAAATGCCACCGACACTATTATATAGGGCAACAGCATTAGGAAAAATGAATCGAATGACACATTGGAAACAGTGTACAATACTATATTGTGCGGCGCTCCGATTGGAAGGACCATGCAGCCGACATTCGCCGCAATGGTCTGCAGGCAAACAGTGAATATGATCAAATCGGTTCTGTCTATCTTTCTCAATGCCAATATGGCGAATGGAACGAATATGATTAGTGAAACATCATTGGTTATGAAGATTGAGCTGAAAAAGCATGTGAAAACCAGAAGAAAAACCAATCCCCGAATGCTTTTAACTTTTATTAATAATTTGCGAACAAGAATCTCAAAAATGGTCAAGTTCTTCAGGACTTCAACGATGAGCATTATTGCAAAAAGAAGTATGATTGTGTCCCAGTTGATATAGTTTAAATAGCCAATGCTTGGCCTTACAAAAAAACAGGAAATCAATGAAAGAATCAATGATATTGAGAATATAGTTTCCTTTTTGAAAAATTCCACCAAATCAACCATGATCAATCGGCATCCTCATCAAGGGTTTCGAGAAGAAAACTGACCGGCCGGAAACCGTCATTGCAGGATATCATTGCGGATTTCTTATTCTTCATCCAGCCATCATAAAAATCACTGGCGCCGTTAGCCAAACCCATTACGAATGGTGAAAGGCTTTCCCATGCGCTGTCACAGAAGTTATCGGGCTTTACCCAGCCGTTGGCAATGAATACCTGACCCTCTTCAACGTCACACTCATGCTCAATAGGGTTTTCATATTCCTCGATTAAATCATCGTGCCGGACCTTTCTCATAACCGTGATTTTTACCTTTTTCATCGTCATCACAAAAAAGAATTGAGGATGATTATCCTCTTGTAATAATACTTATAATGTCCCCGTCTTGTAGTTCATAGTCGCTGGCCACGCGCATTTTCTTGCGGGCATCCACCGCATGCATGAACTTGTCCCCGATGTCTGTGTGGACAATGTATGCCAGCTCCTTAGGGGTTGCACCGTTTGGAACCAGGAAACCGTCAGGCAGGACATTGCCCTTCTGGTCAGTGTATTTGTTCTCATCAGAAACCGGATAGACCACAATCCTATCCAACAGCTCGAAAATGCCGTAGTTCAATGCGTCCTGGACACCGGTGCTTCCATAAACGTCAAGGATATTGGTTTGAATATACTCCAAACCTTTCTTCTGCGCCTCGGACAATTCCTCCGGCTTCAATATTTCGAAATGGTCATCCCCCGGCAGATAGCTTATAAGTCCGCTTTCAGCGGCCTTTACAAGTGCAATCTCTGAACCTGCTGAGGTCGGTATCACGTTCGGATATTTTTCCTGAATTCTTTTGATGTTTTCAGCAGAGGTCGGAAGATCAGCCTTGTTTGCAATAATCATCATAGGCTTTGCAATATGCAATATATTGCGGGTTAAATCAATCAAATCCTGTTCTTCCCATTTATTGTAATCAGGTTCGATTGTTCTTTTAGCTTCAATGATATCCTCTATAGCTATGCCCGTACCTGAAAGCTGGTCAAACAGTACTTTTGAAATGTCGAGGTGTTCGGCACCGACTTTCCTTATGAGCCTGACCCAGTTCTTGGAGAGTATCCCATACATCCACATCACAATCTCGTTTTCGAGAAATTCCAAATCATCCAACGGATCATGGCTTCCAGGGTCAACCGGGTTTCCCTCGAGGTCTGTTGAGCCTGATGCGTCGATGACATTGATGAATACTTTAGCCTGCATCAGGTCATCTAAAAACTTGTTACCTAATCCTTTTCCTTCATGCGCTCCAGGAACGAGTCCTGCAACATCTATCATTTCTATTGGAAGCAATCTTTTTCCATCTAAACAGATTGAATTGTGGGGATTGCATGTGACGCCCAGTTCCTTACATGGGCAATCCTTTATTACATGAGCAACCGCCTTGTTAGCATCAATGGTTGTGAATGGATAATTCGCCATTTCCACGGTTGATGCTGTTGCTGAATTGAAAAAAGATGATTTTCCAACATTCGGTTTTCCACAAACTGCAATTTGAAGCATAATAATCACTTGATAATCAATAACATCATAATCTTTGTCTTTAAAATTATATATATTTTCAGAACCAAAATATATTATCATTATGAAAGATGAAGAAATTGACCACCCACAGGCCATGAAAATCAGACAGGGGATTCAGGATGCAATGACCTATTCCCTGCCGGACAAGAATTTCAGTCCAAAAAAAATTGATGTCATTGAGGTGGATATCGAATTGGACAATCTCGGCTGGGATTTCCATAACTTCAGGATTTTAAACCTATGCGACATCCACATGGGCCAATGGATCAACCCCGAGTACCTGGATGACCTGATAGATTATGTCAATACCTTAAATTATGACATCGTCACCCTGACAGGAGATTACGTGTCATATGTCATTGACGGGTATGATGAGGCATTGAAAAAATCATTGGGCAAATTGAAATCCCCTGGAGGAAAGTTTGGGGTTTTGGGCAATCATGACCATTGGATGGGCTCAGATAAGATTCGCGAGATATTCGATCAATGCGACATTGTGGACTTGAGCAATGATGTTCGCCTATTGAGCAGAGGCGATGATAAGCTGAACCTCGCCGGCGTGGACTCATGCACCGTTTGCGCCGATAACCTTGACGCCGTATTGGCCAAGCTGGACGATGACTATCCTACAATACTTCTTGCCCATGAACCCGATTTCGCTCATGAATCATCCCAGACCGGCAGAATCGACTTGCAGATATCCGGACACTCCCATGGAGGACAGCTGATCATACCTATAGTTGAAACCACCCCTTTCAGGGGACCGAATTCCACCAAGTACCCTGTTGGACTTTATAAAGTTGGCGAAATGACACAATACACCAGCAAAGGATTAGGCACCAATTCATTTAGAATAAGAATCAACTGCAAGCCTGAAATAACAATAATAACATTGAAAACAAAAAACAAGCAGCGCATTCCGGTAGAATGAGTTTAAAAAACACTATAATTTCATCCCTGAAAACGGTCATCACAACAGTTTTACTCGTGTTAGCCAACATTGCAGCTATCTTTTTTGTCGACTACATCAGCACTGATTTCAACATAGGCCCCCATTATAATGCCATAATCATAGTTGTGGCATTCACCATTGCCAATGCAATACTATGGCCGGTTTTCAGAAGGTTTATGATGAAGTATATTATCTTAACCTTTGGGATTGGTGCATTAGTGCTAAACTCTCTAATATTCTACATAGCCACATACTTCATCCCTGGCGTTTATGTCGGCTTTTACGGTTTCTGGCAGGTGCCGATTGTCATGGCGATATTCACAACATTCATAACAAACATTACCAACACCAGCTATTATGATTCATACGTCAAAACCATTTTAAGATATGCGATTAAAAGGAAAAGCACTGACGATAAGAAATACCCCGGAGCCATAATGCTTGAAATCGACGGATTGTCATTCAGCACCCTGAAAAAGGCGATTGACAATGGCGTGATGCCAACGCTTAAGAAATGGCTTGAAGAGGAGACCCATGTCCTGAAGGAATGGGAAACCGACCTGTCCTCACAGACCGGTGCAAGCCAGGCAGGAATACTTCACGGAAACAACCAAGACATTGTTGCCTACAGGTGGGTTGAAAAGGAAAATGACAATAGAATCATGGTTTCAGGCAAATTAAGCCATGCGCCAGAGATTGAAAAGAGAATAAGCAACGGGGAAGGATTGCTTGTAAACGGGTTAAGCATCGCCAACATGTTTTCAGGAGACAGCAAACTATCAGCCCTTACCTCATCCCGGTTGAAATCAATCTCAAGGATATATAACAAGACCTTGCATACCGTTTTTTTGGAATCCTATAATTTCCAGAGAATCTTCGTCCTGTTCCTATGGGACATCATACTGGAATTGAAATCACAGCTCATGCATAGAATCCGTAACATTCAGCCAAGGCTTAGGCGAACAATAGTCTATGCTGCAATCAGGGCAGGGGCCAATGTTGTTTTAAGGGAAGCCACCACTGAAATACTCACCAGTGAAATGTTCAGGGGTGAAATCGACACTGCATATGCGACATTCATGGGCTATGATGAAGTGGCGCACCATTCAGGAGTGGAGGATGATGACGTATGGGGCGTTTTAAAGCAGATCGACGTTCAAATCGCAAGACTCACATCCGCCATCGAGATGAACGACCGTGACTATAAGGTGGTGGTATTGTCCGACCATGGCCAAAGCAAGGGCGCAACATTCAAGCAAAGATACGGAATCACCCTTGGAGATTACGTGAGAAGACTCCTGCCGGATGACTTGAAGGTATACTCCACCGAATACAATATTGACCACTTCAGGGATGCAGTCATGCCTGAAAGCAGGCAGCTGCAGAGCATCAGGGAAAGGGTAGATACCATTCGTGATGATCTCTTCGACGATGAGGGTTCCCTTCAAAACATCAGGCGCGAGATTGAAGAGATAAAGCCTGATCTTATTTTTGAAAACGAGCAGTACAGGAACCTGCGTGAAAGATACTCCAATAGCCTGGAATACATTACCGGACATGAGTCAAGACAGCTGAGCACCAAAAAGGCGAGTGATTCTGAACTGATAGTTTTGGGTTCCGGCAATCTGGGTTTGATTTATCTGACAAACTGGAAGCAGCGCCTGAATTATGAGGAGATAGTGATGCTTTTCCCGGAACTGATACCCGGCCTTGTAAGCCACTCAGGAATCGGCTTCATCATGGCCAATTCACTGGCAAATGGTGGAATGGTCATTGGCGAGAATGGAATCTATTACCTCGACAGTGATGAAATCATCGGCGAAAATCCTCTCAACGGCTTTGGAGAGAATGCTTCAAGGCATTTGAAAAGGCAGAATTCATTCAAGAACATGCCTGACATTCTTGTGAACAGTTTCTACGATGAGAGAACAGATGAAGTGTGCGCCTTTGAAGAGCTAATCGGGTCCCATGGAGGATTGGGCGGAAACCAGTCAAGACCATTCATCCTTTATCCGTCAGAATGGAGCGACCCCGGTGATTTGGTTGGTGCCGAATCAATCTATAGATTCCTGAAAAAGGAGATTGGGAATTTAGATTCTTGAAAGCCAATAATCCAGGATTTCCCCAACATCCTCATCGAAACTGATTGTCTTATCCTTGTTTTCAGGTATTGCCTGCGGATAGTCCAGGTTCAAGCGTATCAATGTTGCATTATCGTCACTGTAAGTCATCTGCTCAAATGGGTACCTGATGATTCCCGGAGTGTTGTATCCCACGCCGATTTCAAGAAACACTATATTTCCATCGACCCCCTTGAGGAATTTGGAGTAATTGTGATTCATTTGATGCCATTTGCCGTCCTCGACAAAGGTGTTGTCCACCCTTAGGTTCAGCTCCATTTCACCGCCGCAGACAGGGCATTTCGGAACGAGCTCGGTGGGGATTCTGAAATTCTCGGTCTTTTCAACCCATTCTAAAACCTGTTCCCTGTTCGAGTATAGCTTATGGTGGCATGGTGTCTTGCACTGCAGCAGCCCGTAGTCTCCCTGTGTGGCGAATATTCGACTGTCCTCGAATCCGTTGATCCAGAATTGTGATTCCACGTTAGTTGTGAGGACAAAGTATTCCTTGCCTTCAACCAGCTCCAGCAGCTTCTGGTAGACGCTGGTCTTGCCGACATCATAACGGTTGGCGTAGACATGCCTTGCCCAGTAAGCCCATTTCTCCTCCTGCGTCTTGAAGGGGTAGAATCCTGAGGAGTACATGTCAGTGAAACCGTATTCCTCTATGAAGTCATGGAAGTATTTCTCAAACCTTTCACCAGTGTACTCGATGCCTGCAGCGGTGGACAGTCCCGCACCTGCACCTATAAGTATGTAATCTGCTTCATCAATGGCTTTTTTAGCCTTGTCCAATCTTAAAACGAATTTATCTATTTTAATCATCTCCAAACAACAATTCTTTATATATCATGTAGCTTTCATCAGTGAACACGTTGAAAATCACGTGTTTCAGTGTGGTTTCATTGCTTTTCAAGTATTCCTCAACGGTTCCTATTGCAATTTCAGCCGCCAGGTCCTGCGGGAAGTTGAACACTCCAGTGGATATGCAGCAGAATGCGATTGACTCCAGATTATAGCGGTTTGCAATCTCAAGGCATGACCTATAGCAACTGGCCAGCTCCTCCATGTTCTTATCGGAGGGGCCTGATCCTTGAGGTATAGCCGGACCGACAGTGTGGATCACGTGTTTTGAGGGCAAGTTGTAGGCATCGGTGATTTTCGCCTTTCCAACCTCCTCGTCAACGCCTTGGCTTTTCATTATCCTGCTGCATTCATCCCTTAACTGCAGTCCCGCTGCGGAGTGGATTATGTTGTCTATGCAATTGTGATGGGGGATGAAGCACCCCAAAAGTTTGGAGTTGGCGGCGTTGACGATGGCATCGACCTTCAATGTGACGATGTCGCCCTGCCACAGCATCATCTTTCCTTTGGCTTCGGTGATGTCATCAATGCCGGTCAAATCCTTGCTTAATGTCTCAGCGGTCAAGAACTCATCCTGCACTTTCAGGTACTCGTGCGATATTTCCATTGGCGGCCTGACGTTCATCAGTGATCTGAGCAATGCCCTTTTTGAATGATAATCGTCCGGAATTCTGATTTTTTCTCCACGCTCATCAATCAGGTAGTTGAGCAAGTAGTCCAATTGTTCCATTTCAATCCCTCCCAAAAAAATTTTTGTTAATAATTAATTTAATCCAATGCATTTAAATGATTTTTGTAACCTTATGGAAACCCGGTGAGTTGAAAGTAACCATTTAAATATGATTTAAATCAATTTTTAATTATGAGTGTTCAAAAAATAGTGTGTCCAGTGGATAGGACATTGAACCTGATCAGCAAAAAATGGAGCATACAGATTATCAGGGACATGTTCTTCGGAAAGAAGCATTTCAAGGAATTCAAGGAGGACAAGCCCAAGCTATCCAATAAGGTACTGTCAGGTTGCCTTAAGGAATTGGAGGAAAACGGTTTGATTGAAAAGAAGGTCATAAACACCACTCCAGTCACTACCGAGTATTACCTGACCGATTATGGGCGCTCCATGAACCGGATTGTCTATGAGCTGGCGATGTTCACATTGGATGATGATCTGGATGAAACCTATCCCGAGGACAAGCGCGAGGAACTGAAGGATACTTTCAAGCAAACTTTAAACATTGATGATTAGCATGACTGGTAAAATTTATATTGTTGGAATCGGCCCCGGCGCAAGCGAGTATTTGACCAAAAAGGCGATTGACACCGTCAAGATGAGCGACTACACTGTAGGAAGCACCCGTGCGATTGAATTGTTTGATGATGTTCAAAACAGAATCGCATTCAACGTCAAGGACCTGCTTGACAAGCTGGATGAGGGAGTGAAACTGGCGGTTGATGGAAACACAGTGTCAATACTGTCAACCGGGGACCCTGGCTTTTCAGGCGTTTTGAATACTGTTTTGCGACTTTCAAGGGAGAACGGTTTTCCTGAAGAGGAGATTGAGGTGATACCTGGAATCAGTTCCCTGCAGCTTGCAGCCGCCGAATGCCATATCCAATGGGACAATGCGAACGTGATGACTTTCCATGGTCGTGAAAACATCGAGGACATCCTGCCAGTCATCAACAACGGCAAGACTACCATTGCATTGCCTTCAAGGAAAGTCAAGGACATGGCAAAGTTTCTAATCGACAATGGTGTGGAGCCTGAGCGCAAGGTCACTGTCTGTGAGCGCTTGAGCTACCCTGATGAGAAGATTGTAACCGGCACGTTAAAATGCATTGCGGAGAGTGAATTTACCTACATGTGCATTATTGTCATAGAACCGTAAAATTGTTGCTTAGAATTCATTTTAAAAGTCTTTTATGATTTGATTTTTAAATCAAAGCTTATATGTTCCCAGTACAATACCTTAATTGTTGATTTAAGATTAAATTGACAATTTGAAGGTAGATACTATGAACATGAAAATAAACACCATCTGTTTCATATTACTGTTTTTCGCTCTGATTACAGCTGCAAGCGCAACAGACAGTGATAATGAAACATTAAAAACCATTAATCAACCTGATTACGATCAGGACATTGACAGTGAGGGGAAACTTCAGATGAACACCCACTCGGATGAGGTTCTCTCCAAAAGCGTTGAGAACGATAATGTAGTCAGCTCTTCAGAAAAGACAGTGCTTGCAAGCAAGGCAACATATCACAGCGTCACCCCCGTGAAGGCCAATGTGAAAGTCAACATGAAAGCCCCTAACGTGAAGATGCACTATAAGGACGGCACCAAATTCAAAGTCACACTAAAGGACAACAAAAAGAAAGCAATGAAGAACACGAAAATAAAAATCACCATTGACGGGACAACATACTCCAGGAAAACCGATTCCAAGGGCGTGGCGACACTTGCACTCAATCTTAAAAGCGGAACATATAAGGTAGTGTCAACCTATGCGGGATCAAGTCAATTCGCCAAAAAAAGCGTCAACAGCAAGGTGACAATCAAAAGCACAATTAAATGCAGTGATTTCACAAAATACTATAAGAACACTGCCTCCTATTACTCAACATTCTACGACAAGAAGGGAAAGCTTTTGAAAAACACTGCAGTCAAGTTCAAATTAAACGGCAAAACATATAGCGTCAAGACCAACAAGAAGGGCGTGGGGAAAGTGGCATTGGACCTGAAACCTGGCAAGTATGGCCTATCCTCCATAAACTCAAAGACATCAGAAACAGTGACAAAGACCGTGACAATCAAATCCTTGATTGAAACCAGTGACCTGACAATGAAGGATGGCGACGGCAGCAGGTTCAAGGTAAAAATACTCAACAGCTACGGCAAGGCATCCCCCAACAAGAAGGTCACCATAAAGATTAACGGCCAGACATTCACACAAACCACCGACAAGAACGGAATGGCATCAATACCGCTGGATTATGATGTGGGACAGTACAGCGTGACCACAGAGTACGATGGCTTGAAAAACACTAACAAGATAACAATCAACAAGGCCCTCAAGCATACCACGTTTAGCCACGTGACACTGATTCCGAATTATGTCAACGTGACAGTGCCCTATGGATTCCACAATTCAGACTACACTGTAAAGACTGGAGTTGATGGGATAGTGAAGTTGCCTAAAAATGAAGTGTTCACAGTGCAGGTTGGAGGAAAAGCATATAGATTCTCCACCAGTACAATATTAGGCATCGATTCAATAGTTTTAGGATATAAAACACATTTCATTCCGTTTGACGGAAGCGGAGTCAAAAGCGATTACAATAAAGCGAACCTGAAAGGTGACGGGATTTTAATTACAAAAATGATTAATTACACTAAAATAGAATGCAGAAACACCAACATTATGAACACTGATATGTTCGGAGTGAACATTGATAAGTTTTCGAAGAATACTGAAAGAATAGTCTATGCCCATAACAATGGATTGAAAGCTCAAATCAATTTCATAACTTATGAATATGATGAAATGGGTCTGAAATATAATTTAGCGAAATATTACGGCAAAAACATTAATGACTTTAACATTAAAAGTTATGATGAAGTAACCGACCACAATATGGATAAGGTCAAGTTCACAAATTGCGGAAAACCTATAAATCATGTAGACAAACTAATTTCTACAACTGGATATATACCTGAAGAGGACATCCTCACAAAATTCATCGTCAACGGCGCGGAGGAATATGGGAAGGAAGAGCATATTACCTACGGGCATGGAGAGGATTATGAACTATACCATGGTTTTGAGGCAATACAATCATATGCAATAATCAATGAAAAAGTCACAAAGGACATTGTAGAGAAATGGATGGGAATAGACCAAAAGTACCGGAGCAACTTTAACATAATCTACATTTACGGAATGTTCATGGCAGGCCTTGAAACCGCATGGCTGGCGGACGAAATCGCTGATCACTACGCAAAGGAATTGGATGTGGTCTGGAAAAGGGGAAGCACCGCTACAATACTTGGCGGAATAAACACCAAGGACACCTACCTCCATATTCTAAACGCTGATATGGGCATGAAGGTTATGGGCAATGATGAAAACATTGAACTGTTCAAATATGCCAATTCAATCAACCTGCCAAACATTGAAGAGTACGCACTGAAGCCTTTAAGCGGAGATTACAATGCCAATACAACTAATTCAATGAACGATGTGTTCTCAGCGATAGCCAATGGCAACTACAGCATCACCCAACTGGGCGAGATGCTTTACGTCTTCAATGGAAATGAATCCGCATTCGCACTGAACACAACAAGCGGCGTGTGCAGCGTATTGCTTTCCAGTGGAAAAAGCGTCTACAAGGGATCCAAAATTAGCACCAACACCAAGGGATGCGGCCTTTGCAATGCGGCAAACGACATTTATAATGCCCTTAGCAAATTAACATCAATCAGCAAGCCGGGAATGAAACTATTAACTGATATGATGAATGATGCCAACTCCTATGTTCACACAGTCCATACTTTATTATCATACTCGCTGGGAAAATTAGTTCATGGAGCATCCGGATCATTACTTGCCATTTATGGTTTTATGGCCATGGCTCAAAGAGCAGGATCAAGCTTTAAACAGGACGTGCTTAATGAAAAGGATTGGCATACAGCAATGGATATAGTTACATTTACCCGTCCAGGATATTTCCAAGACAAGAAAGTATACAATATTCCAAATAAAAATGGAGGAATGGACTATATCGAAGTTGAAATAAAAAAAGATGGAAGTCTAAACAGGAATAATGCCAAATATATCAGCAAAGGTCAAACTAAAACATTGACAAAAAAAGAAACCTACAAGTATTTCACTGACGAGCATTGGACACCCTTTAGCATGCCTAAAAAATATTGGGATAAAAGTTGGAAATAAGAATAAACTATAATGAGCCTGCATACTTCATGCAGGTTCATTTTAATTTAATTTAATTAAAGTAAAAATAAATAATTATTTTTATAATGAAGTGAATATTGTACAATATATATTACAGGTGATGATATGAAGATAAAATCTGAAACTATAGCAATACTACTATTCATTTTGTTTGCAATCTTAGTATTCGCAATTGCCCTTACAAGAAATGAGATTTTTAATCAGATATTTGCATTATTAATATTTGTTATCCCTGCATTGATTATTCTCATATATTTTGCATATATACTTATAAAAAATCCTAAAAACATTATTGAAAAGTTGAAAAAACAATCAATTATCATAAAGATCCTAATTGTAATAACAGTAATCTGCTTAATATACGATTTGTATACCGGAAATACAGACATAAGTGGATTTCCTATTTTATTATTAATTATAACATTATTCTGCGAATGGTTCTTTAAAAAAGAGGAAAACAATGGAGAAATATGAAATACTCTTTTCAATAATTATAGTCATCGCATACATAATATGCTCACTAACACTGAAAATCCCAATATATGCGCATTTAATGTTTGGAGCAATACTTTTAGTGATACTGATAATTGGAATACTTTTAAAATTCAAACAAAAGTATGAAAACGAAAAGATCAGCAAAATATTTAGAGCCATATCAATAATTCTAATTGTCTGCTGGGGAATTGCAGGTTATTTGGAAACAATCTATCAAAAAACTTTTTTCATCAATTCCGCATTATTCATAATTTTGATATTGATTGTTGAAGTGATTAGTTGGGTTTTAAGAAAAAATGAGAATGGTTAAAAGTTTAAACTTTTAACTTTTAATTTTATAATTGAATAGCTTCCTGAACAACCTCATCGTTGTCCTCACCATCATATAGGATATGAGCTAGGTTTAAGAGTTTCTCCTGGCCTTTTACCTCATCCTTGAAGAGCGGCACTTCAGCAATGTGCTGGTTCGGGAACTTCTGGTCAATTAAAGCCAATCTCTTTTGCTGCAATTTGTGCCTTGAGTGGCAGAAGTCACAGTCGCAGATATCCGGCATCACCTGGTTGACGATGACACTGTCAACAGTGATATCGTGCTTTCCTAAAGCTTCCAATGCTCTTTCAGACTCATAAATTGACATTTCCTCAGGAATCACAACCATCTTGAAAGTGGTCCTGTCAGGGTCTGACAACACTTCTTTTGCCTTGTCGATTTGCTCCTTGGTTCTTTTCAAATCCTCTGAGGTTTGAGGGTCATCAACCGCATCCATGAAAGGCATGATTTTCTTAAGGGCATTGGTTGCTGAGCCCAATTTAGCCTTGAGCATCATCATCTTGCCCACCCATGAGTCCATGACTTCCGGGAAGGAAAGTAACCTTAATGTGTGGCCGGTCGGTGCTGTGTCGAACACCACCACATCATATTCATCTGAGTTCATCACTGCCATGAACATTTCAAATGCCGCTGCCTCATCCGCACCCGGTGAGGATGATGCCATGTCCAGTTGGTCTGATAAGAAGTCCATGCCCAACAATCCTCCGTTGTCATCAGGGTTTGCCGCTTTTTGGGCTTCAAGCTGTGCCTGTTTTTGCTCCATTGCAACATCAGGGTCGATTTCAACTGCGAATAAATTTGTTTTGATTTCTCTTGGATAGCTTCCTATTGGAACTTCCAGTGAATCAGATAGGGAATGTGCAGGGTCTGTTGACACTATTAATGTTTTTTTGCCCTGTTCAGCCAGCCATAATGCAGTGGCAGAGGATACTGATGTTTTTCCAACTCCTCCTTTTCCACCTATAAAAATGAATGTTGTCTTATCCTTGTTGAATTTGAAATAATCTCTAAATGCCAAAAAAATGACCTCCTTAAATAAAGTTACTTTTAGTTACTAATTGTAACTTTAATTTCTTATAGTATATAAATTTAGTTATTGACAATATTTCAATACAATTTTTTATAAACCCCCTCCCCAATATTATGAATCAAAAAAAATTTCATAGATTTTGTTAATTCCTGATAACTGCAGAAGAGTTAAATACGATAACATATTATGATTAATATATCAAAAATTTACATGTGATAAAATATGGACAATTTAAGAATATCAAAAATACTACTTCCATTAGACATTAAAAGTTTATCAATGATGGAAAGAATATGTTCAATATTAATTTACACAATTCCGCTTCTATTATTAGCTATATTAACATGTATGAACTTAAATGACTTTTTTAGTATTGTAATATGGATATTATATTGCATTTTGTTTAGTCCATGGTTTTATTACCTTTTGAATTATGAAAGATTAGAAAAGAAATACAAAATCATGTCCGATATTAGATTTGGAAATAGCTATGAGTTTTTGTCTAAATTGATGGTATTTTCAGTTCCAGGAATCATTATTACAATAATTACAATTACTTATTTTTTAAACCAATTAAATTTAGGAATCGTTATTTCATCTGCTTTTATTGTACCTTCATTGGCATTATAT
>NZ_CACYJE010000004.1 GCF_902774605.1 uncultured Methanobrevibacter sp. | reverse complement strand
TGATTTCCACACCACCCAACCGGGAGGAGCTCCGGGCAAGAACATCGTAATGGGATCAAAGGCCCCTGCCAAGAAGTGCAAGTCAATGACAGACTACATTGCCAAGAATGCCAAGGTCAACAAGAGGCTCTACAAGTATGCCGGTGAACAGTATCCTGGTGCGTTAGCGGACAATGTTAATAAAAAAGGAATTCCTGGAGTAATCTGTGAAGTAGTGCTTCCGCATAATACCGTTACAGCCAAATCAGTTAAAATATCATATAATATGATGAATTGCCTGTTGAAATTCAATTCAGTCATCTGAGTGGTGGTTTGATTAGGAAGAAAATCCTTTTAATTTTATTGTTTTTATTTTTATCGCTCTCGGCGGTAAGCGCAGGTGATAATGCTACAGGCAACACTACATTGGCTGATTTTAATGAGGATGTTGCAATCAATGAGGCTGAAGATTCATTAAGCATGGTATCTTATGAGGATGACATCAATGAAACTTCAACAGCCAATTCAAATGACAATCCAGTTAAGCAGGTCTCTAAATTTTCCGCCAAGGATGTCACTTCAAAATATGGGGCTGCGACAAGGTTTTCGGTTAAGCTTTTGGACAATCTGGGAGAACCGTTGCCCTATAAGACCGTGACCTTCAAGGTGGGTGGCAAAACATACCATGCAAATTCCAACTCCAAGGGCATTGCCACAGTATCGTTTAAATTGAATGCAGGCAAATACACTATAACCTACGCTGCCGACGGCCTGACTGGAAAGAACACGATTAAAATCAACAATGCATATAAAATCAAGATTTATAAATGGAAATCTGGTGCCGATGTGACCAAGAACAAGAAGATTAAGAAGAACATTCCAAATTCCAAGCTTGTCAAAAATATGGTTAAGGCGGCCAAGAAGGGAACTCCATTAATCAAATTCACTGGCGGCAAGGGAAAGAAGGTATTCATCACCTCAGGGGTTCACGGCAATGAGCTTTCGTCCCAGATTGCTGCAATGAAACTGATCCAGTACCTGGAAACTCATCCAATCAAGGGAACAGTTTATATAATGCCGTTCATCAATCCCAAGGGATCTGCAAAAAACGTCAGGGATTATAATGGTGTTCACCTGAATCAGAAGGCGAATGTGAAGGGAACCATCTCATATAAGACTGCAAATCTGATTAAAAAATGCAAATGCGATGCCTATGGTGATTTTCACTGCACAAGGCCTGGCGGGAAACCCGGCAAGAATGTGGCGATGGGAACATATAAGCCAACAGCAGAAAGCGCTTCAATGGCGAAATACATTGCTAAGAATGCGAAGGTAAAGTATATAATATATAAGAAGGCTGGTTCGGAGTATCCTGGTGCATTGGAGGATGTTGTCAGTTTGAAGGGAATTCCTGCAGTGACATGTGAGGTGATCACGCCCCATGGCAAGATTGCCAAGGGTTCTATTCCAAAGTCACTTTTAATGATGAAGACCTTGTTGAGATATAACTCGCTACTTTAAATAGTAAACATATAGTTTATATACTATGATATTAATAAATTATATTATTATCAATTTGGTGATTTTTTGAAAAGTAATTATGAAATGAAATCTTTAGAAAATAAGGAAGAAGCAGAACTACTTCTCAAGGAATCTCGAAAACGTATTGATGAAATTGATAATGCGTTATTTGATTTAATTTCCGAGAGGACATCTCTTGCAAAAGATATCGCACTTTCCAAGGATTATCTTGGCATGCCGATTTTTGATAAGAGTCGTGAAGATGAAATTCATGAAAAGGTTGAGAAGTTGTCTCGTGAAAACGGTCTTGATGTTGATATTATTGATCAAATCGTAAATATGCTAACTACTTTAAGTAAAAATGAGCAGAAAGAAATTTTAAGGAGGAATGTTGATGGGCAATATTAGAACTTCATTTGTTAAACGTTTAGCAAAAGAATTAATTGAAACTCACAAAGGTGTTTTCACTACTGATTTTGAAGAAAACAAAAAATTAGTACAAGAATACTCTACTGTAAGTACTAAACATTTAAGAAATAAAATCGCTGGATATGTAACAAGGCTTGTCAGGTTAGAACAAACCCAAGATTAAGCTTTTTTCCATATTTTTTTACTCTTTTTTAAAAACTTTTNNNNTACTCTTTTTTATAAACTTTTTTTCATATTTTAAAACTTTTTTTATACGTCTCTGACTCTTCTTAATTAAAGTATATTAATATGGTTAGATAAAAATAGATATGTATATTTTATTTTGTTAATATTTAACAAAATTTTAATAATATTTTTTAGAAATAGGTGAACTTAATGGATTTAATAGTAGTAAAATTTGGCGGAACCTCGGTTGGAAATGGTTCTAGAATTAAAAAAGCGGCGCAGTCCGTTGTAAATGAATATATGAAAGGTAGTCGAGTGGTAGTTGTTGTTTCAGCTGTTAACAAGACTACAGATGACCTAATCGGATTATCTGATGAAGCTATCGGTGCGAGCTTGACCGATAAGCAAAAGGCAGAAATCATGGCTATGGGTGAATTAACCAGTGCTAGAGTATTTTCAGCAACTATTGAATCTTTAGGAGTCAAGTCAGAATTCATTGATCCTTATAATGATTTATGGCCTATTAAAACAGATTCAAATTACCTGGAGGCTAAAATAGATTTCAACACTACTAAGAAAAATTCAGAAGGATTAATGCATCTTGTAAATCAAGGCGTGATTCCAGTTATTTGCGGATTTTTAGGACAAGGTCCAAGCGGTGAAATCACCACTCTCGGAAGAGGGGGAAGTGATGTGACTGCATTCCTAATCGGCCACTGTCTTGATGCTAATGAAGTGATTATAGTAACTGATGTGGAAGGAGTGATGTCAACTGATCCAAACAAGATTGAAGAGGCAGTATTGCTTGATGAAATATCAGTTGAAGAAATGAGGGATTTGGCTACTCATGGAGCTCAAGTACTACATCCTAATGCATTAAAATATAAAGATCCATTAATATCTGCAAAAATAATCAACTTTGAACATGGAGATTTATCTTCAAAGGGTACACGTATTGTGGGTCCCTATGAAGGTGAATTGCTTAAATCCGTAACCCTTTATAAGAACCCTATTTCTCTTATAGCTATTGTAGGTGATGCAATGGTTAAAACACCTGGATTAATAGCTAAATTATCAGGCAATCTTGCCGATTCCAATATTAATATTTTCGGAATTTCCGCAGGTCAAAACTCAATAACTGCATTCGTTGAAAAGTCAGATTCAAACAAGGCATATCACCTATTGCACAATGTAGTAATTGAAAGTGAAGTTTTAAGCTCACTATCCCTAGGAAGGGACACTGCAATGATAACATTTGTAAGTCCGGATATAATAGACACTCCGGGAATCATCTCTGATGTAACAGAACCGCTTAGGAAAAATCACATCAATATAGTCGAAATTATCTCATCACAAACTGCAATCGTTTTATTCGTCGATTGGGAAGATGGTGAAAAAGCACGTGAACTTATTAACGAGGTTTTAGAATGAAATTTGAAGGAACATATGTTGCTATGGTAACTCCATTCACAAAAGATTTGGAGATTGATGAAGAAGGATTTAGATCAAATATTAACTATCTGATTGATAAAGGAGTAAACGGCCTTGTCGGTGCAGGAACCACAGGAGAATCCGCTACTGTAACTCATGAAGAGCATAAAAAGATAATTGATATTCTAGTTGATGAAGTGGACGGAAGAGTTGAAGCCGTGGCCGGAACCGGAAGTAATGCAACTTCCGAAGCGTTGTCATTAACCAAATATGCAGATGATGCAGGTGCCGATTCAGCGTTATTAATCACTCCTTACTACAACAAGCCGCAACAACATGGTATGATCCAGCATTATGGAACCATTGCAGAAGCAGTTGACATTCCATTGATTGCATATAATGTGCCTTCCCGTACTGGAATCAACATGGATGTCGAAACTATCGTTGAACTTGCCAAAATCGACGGTGTCGATGCGGTCAAGGAAGCAAGCGGCAGTGTTGATAAGGTGTCAGACATTTACAAAGCACTCACCCATGAAGGATTGGAGGATGAGTTCAGCATCCTTTCAGGTGAAGACTCATTGACCCTGCCTCTTATGGCGGTCGGAGCAACCGGTGTGATTTCAGCTTCAGCAAACGTTGACGCTAAAAGAATGGTTTTGATGGTTGACAGCATCTTGAATGATGATTACACAAGAGCAATGGAATTGCACTATGAAATGGTTGAACTAATAAGGGCATTATTCATTGAAAGCAATCCGGTACCTGTCAAAACCGCAATGAATATAATGGGATTGCCTTCAGGACCGTTAAGACAACCGTTAGCAGAAATGAAACCTGAAAATGTTGAAATTCTTAAAAAAGCATTGAAAGATTCAGAATTAATTTAAAAAGGTTATAACATGATTAAAGTAGCAGTAACCGGAGCTGCAGGAAGAATGGGCTCCGGCATTATAAGAAAAATCACCCAACAGGAGGATATGGAAGTCGTTGCAGCCATTGAAATTCCAGAAACTCCATTGGAAGGCAGAGACGCAGGCCTTCAGGCCGGAATAGATGAGCTCGGAGTCAAGATTGTCGGCGCTGAAAAGCTGGAAGAAACATTGAAAGCTGCCAATCCTGATGTGCTTGTTGACTTCACAATCGCTCACGCTGCAGTTGAAACAATCAAAACCGCAACATCCTGTGGAGTGGGAGTTGTTGTTGGAACTACAGGATTCACAGACGAGCAAATGGAATCAAACATTCAAAATGTCAAGGAAAATAATGTTCCAGCGGTCATCTCATCCAACATGGCTATCGGGGTTAACGTTTTCTTCAATACATTGAAAAAATTAGCTCCATTACTATATGATTTTGACATTGAGATTATTGAAGCGCACCACAATCAGAAGCAGGATGCACCGTCCGGAACCGCAATGACTGCATTTGAAGTCATCGCAAAAGAACTGGACCGTGACCCTGAAGAGGTTGGAGTTTTCGGCAGAAAAGGATTAGTCGGCAAAAGAACCCCTGAAGAGATTGGAGTCCATGCGATTCGTGGCGGAGACATCGTTGGGGATCACACTGTAATGTTTGTCGGTGACGGTGAAAGGATAGAGCTCAAACACCAAGCGCACACAAGGGAAGTTTTCATCGCTGGTGTGATTAGGGCTATAAGGTACATTCCTGACGCTGAAAAAGGTGTAGTCAGCAGCATGAATGATGTTTTAGGATTAGAATAGGTGTTTAAAATGGTTAACGTGGGAGTATTAGGTGCAACTGGAATGGTTGGTCAAAGATTCATTCAATTGCTCGAAAACCATCCAGATTTTGAGGTTACAGCATTAGCGGCATCTTCCAGATCAGCTGGTAAAAGATACGAGGATGCTACAACATGGTATATGGATAATGAAATGCCAGAATCAGTAAAAGACATTAAGGTCATTGAAACCAATCCTGAAGCGATGGATAACGATGTGGATATTGTATTCTCATCCCTTCCGGCAGATTTCGCATTGACTGTTGAAAAGCAATTCGCTAAGGATTATGTCGTTGCAAGTAACGCAAGCGCACACAGGATGAAGAAAAACATACCACTGGTAATCCCTGAAGTCAATCCTGAATGCTTAGACATGATTGATGCTCAGCAAAAGGAAAATGACTGGGACGGATTCATTGTAACCAACCCTAACTGTTCAACAATCGCTTTGGCTTTAACATTAAAACCTGTTGTTGATAACTTTGATGTTAAGTCAGTTAGAGTCTCAACAATGCAAGCAGTATCCGGTGCAGGGTATAATGGTGTTCCATCAATGGCTATTGTCGATAATCTTGTTCCTTACATTGGCGGGGAAGAGGAAAAAATGGAAAGCGAATCATTATATCTGTTAGGTAAATTCGATGGTACTGATGTAGTTGATGCAGATTTCAAATTAAGTGCGTCATGTCATAGGGTGCCTGTTATCGATGGTCATACTGAAGCGGTATTCATTGAGTTGGCTGATGACTTTGACATTGCCGATGTCAGTGACAAAATGGCAAACTTCAAGGGTTTGCCACAAGAACTTAATCTGTATTCCGCTCCTGAAAATCCGGTAATTGTCAAAGAGGAATCTGACAGGCCACAACCAAGAATGGACAGAAATGCAAGTAATGGTATGGCTGTTACTGTTGGCAGACTAAGAAAAGACCAAGCATTTGATAATAGTTTCAAATATGTTCTTGTTGGACATAATACTATTCGTGGTGCTGCAGGAGCATCAATATTAAATGCAGAATTAATTAATGATAAAATACTCTAAGTTTATCAATTATTTTTTTCTATTTTTTTTTAAATTTTCTAATTTTCCCATCTGTTTTCTATTTCTTTTTAGTTTTATTTTTAGGATAGTTTAAGGGTTTAATTTAAATAGTATAAAATTAATACTTTATAACAAGGAATTATATTGTACAATATATCGGAGTTTTCAAATTCATAATTTATCTATAATTTGAAATCGATATTGGGATAAAATTTAAACTAAGGGATAGAATGGAAATAGGAATTGATGCTGAAAAAGATACTTTACAATCTTTAATTCGATCTTGCCTATTGGAGCTTAACACTTTAAAATATGAATTGACTGAACTTGAAGTTGAACGGAATAATGATAACACTCCACAAAGGATTAAAGAACTCGAAAAAGATATTGTAGATAAAGAGAAAGAAGTTTCTGTGATTAAGTTCAAAGCAGAGGACGAAATTAATCTTTTGAAAAAACAGTTGGAAGAAAAAGACATTTTAATCAAGAATCAAGAGGATAGGATTTATGAGCTTGATTATGTCAACAATTCTCTCGATGAAATCAAAGAATATTTTGCTGAACAATTGCGCGAATATAAGAAGAAGGAATTGGCCGACGTTAACGAAAGGTTAAATGAGTCTTACAAGAGCATTGCTGAAAAAGAAGCTCAAATCAATACTCTATCAAGGAACATTGATGAGTATAAGATTAAGGTTCTTAAACTTGAGAATGATGTGGAGTCACAGGCTCAGATAATGGAGCTTGAAAAGCAGATTGAGCTTAAGAACAATGAAATTCGCATTAAGCAGAGTGAAGTTGATCAGATTAAAAATGAGTTGAACATTTTAAAACAGCAGACTATTCCTAAAGATCAATACATTTCACTTCAAACCCAATTTGAATCCGAAATAAATGCAATGAATAATGAAATAACTAACTTGAAACAAGAAACTATCCCTAAAAAAGATTATGATGACTTGCAATCCAGATTTGATTCTGAAATCAAAACATTGGACAGTCAAATCGTTGACTTGCAAGAAAGCACTGTTCCTAAACAAGATTATGTCAACCTTCAGGCAAGATTTGATAATGAAATCGATGCTCGCGATAGTGAAATCAAATACTTGAAGGAAAGGTCTATCCCTAAGGAAGATTATATCAATCTTCAAAATCAACTTCAAAATGAAATCAATTCCGTTGAAAGCGAACTTCGTTTTGTAAAGGAGCAGAGTGTTTCACGTGAAGACTATATGAGGCTTCAGGCTGAACTTCAAAGAAAAGAGGATAAAATCAAAAGGTTAGAGGAGATTAATGCTTTCTTTAATGAATTGCAGGAAGAGCAGGAAGCTTATGAAACACAAGAAAGAACTCCTCCTTTCAGATTGGAGAAAAAACAAAGATAGGTAATTTTTACCTAACTTTCCTATTTTTTCATTAGCGTATCTATCTATCAATTTACTTTTTCTAAAATTATACTTCCACTTTTAATGAAACGTATTTTTCATTCAATCATTCGGATGGTTGGCCGGTCACTTGTTGGAATAATTGATTGTTGATGCAATATTTTAGCAGTCTTTTTTCATGACGTTTTTGCATTTTTTCTTTTTCTTACTTCTGTTTACTTTATACCGTAAAGTATTTATATAACCTTAAACTCATGTATTATGTAGAAAGGTTTTAGTCAACACTATAAACTTATTTTACTATAAAATTTCATGTTGATAACTATAAACTGATCTAATTATTTAATAAATTAAAAAAGGTGATTATTAATGGCACAAGGACAACCAATTTTTATTTTACCTGAAGGTACTAACAGGTCTGTCGGTAGAGATGCACAAAGAAACAACATTTTAGCTGGAAAAGTATTAGCTGAAACTGTAAGAACCACATTAGGTCCTAAAGGAATGGACAAAATGTTAGTGGACGGACTTGGAGACATTGTAGTAACCAACGACGGTGTAACAATCCTAAAAGAAATGGACATCGAACACCCAGCAGCAAAAATGCTCGTAGAAGTGGCAAAAACCCAAGAAGACGAAGTCGGAGACGGAACCACTACTGCAGTAATCATCGCTGGTGAATTACTCAAAAAATCCGAAACTTTATTAGACTCAGACATTCACCCAACAATCATTGCAATGGGATACAGAAAAGCAGCAGAAAAAGCACAAGAAATCTTAGACGAAATCGCAATCGATGATGTTGATTCCGAAACCTTAATGAAAGTGGCAATGACTGCTATGACCGGTAAAGGAACCGAAGCTGCACGTGAACCATTAGCAAAATTAATCGTAGAAGCAGTAGAAGCAGTCGCAGAAGACGGAGTAGTTGACACAGACAACATCAAAATCGAGAAAAAAGACGGAGCTGTTGTTGAAGAATCCAGCCTCGTTGAAGGTGTAATCGTAGACAAAGAAAGAGTACACCCAGGAATGCCTTCTGAAATCAAAGATGCAAAAATCGCATTAGTCAACGCACCATTAGAAGTTAAAGAAACCGAAATGGATGCTGAAATCACAATCACTGACCCTGCTCAAATGCAAGCTTTCATCGAACAAGAAGAAAAAATGGTCAAAGACATGGTTGACAAAGTCGTTGAAGCAGGAGCAAACGTATTATTCGCACAAAAAGGTATCGATGACTTAGCACAACACTACTTATCCAAAGCTGGAGTATTGGCAGTAAGAAGGGTTAAAAAATCCGATATCGAAAAATTATCCAGAGCAACCGGTGCAAGCGTCATCACCAACCTCGATGACTTAACCGAAGACGATTTAGGTATCGCTGGAACCGTAGAAGAAAGAAAAATCTCCGGTGAAGAAATGATCTTCGTAGAAGAATGCAGCGGCGCAAAATCCGTAACATTATTCGTAAGAGGATCCACCAAACACATCGTTGACGAAATCGTAAGAGCAATCGAAGACGCAATCGGTGTAGTAGCAGCAACCGTAGAAGACGACAAAGTAGTTGCAGGCGGAGGAGCTCCTGAAATCGCAATGGCTAAAAAACTCAAAGACTACGCAGAATCCATTTCCGGAAGAGAACAATTAGCTGTAAACGCATTTGCAGAAGCTTTAGAAATCGTACCAAAAACCTTAGCTGAAAACGCAGGTTTAGACAGCATCGACTCCTTAGTGGACTTAAGAGCAGCACAAGAAGACTCATTCTTCATGGGATTAGATGTATTCACTGGTGAAGTTGCAGACATGAAAGAAGCTGGCGTAATCGAACCAAAACGTGTCAAAAAACAAGCTATCCAATCTGCATCCGAAGCAGCTGAAATGATTTTAAGAATCGATGACGTTATCGCATCAAGCAAAGGCCCTGAAGACATGGGTATGGACCCATCCATGGCTGGCGGAATGCCTCCAATGATGTAAATTCACTTTACATCTTCTTTTTTTTATTTTTTTTATGTACTCAAATAGGCTTATTTTTAAAACATCAAATGATGATGAAATTTTTTACTTAAAGGACACTATACTAATTAACTTCGGTGTCAGTCGCAACGGCTTTTCAACATCCGAGTTGAACCCTGGCACTAACGATTCATACAAATCTGTTTTTAACCAGCACCTGTCACAGGAAAAAATCGATTACCTGGTTGATCACGATGTCCGCCAATACTTGATGAATGAATGTGCATTGCTCGGCATTGACTCAAACTATTCTACAGGCCTGATAACATTGGCCGAGATGAAAAACGTAAGCATCGTCAATAGGAAATTCAAAAATACTGAAGTCACAGCCATTGTGACTGCGGGCGTTAGGACAAATGCCACAAGGGCGGGAGACCCTGCATCCTACTGGGAAGAGAATGGGGAGTTTCACCTTGGAACAATCAACATCATACTGCTCACCAATGTTCACCTGGACAAATCCACTCTATCCGAAGCGTTCATGACAATAACTGAGGCAAAAACAGTTGCGCTTAATAACTTAAGGATTCCGTCACAGTACTCCAATGGATTTGCAACAGGCACCGGAACCGATGGGGTTGCGGTTTTTTCAAATAATGATGGTGACGACACTTTAACCAATGCTGGAAAGCATTCAAAACTGGGTGAATTGATGGCCGGTGCCGTAATTGAGGCAATACCCAAAGCAATTTCCAAACAGGTATGGATTACAAGCAAATCACAGTCAAATGCATTAGTTAGGCTAAACAGGTATAAGTTAGACATAAATGAGTTTTACGATAATTTGGACCATGACAAGTTTGAATTCATCAGGCAATTGAGGATTGACGCTCGAAAACAGGAAAATGTCGTTATTGCAACTTCAGTATTGAATCTGATTGATGAGGTTGAAAATAACCTTGTTGAAAAGAGTGCCGCCTATGATTTGGCGGTTAAAATAAAAGAAGATTGTAATAGTTATCCAATAAGAGCATTATTGGAATATTGGATTAACTATTTCATTCGCTAGGCTTGAATTCTATTAGGTCTCCGTTTTCCTGAACGATTTTTGCTATTGCTTCCTCAGCGGAATTTAATTTCTCATTGCATATTTTAACAAGTTGCATTGCATTGTTGAATTCATCAATAGCATCATCTAAAGGCACGTCCCCGGATTCTAACTTGTTCACGATTTCTTCTAATTTTTCCAGACTTTCTTCAAAACTTAAGTTTTCCATTCATATCACCTTGGTATTTATGGTTCCATCATTAAATTCAATATCTAATTCATCCCCTTTTTTAACATCTTTTGCATGGGTTATCACTTTATTACTTTTTTTAGTTATCGAATAACCTCTCTTCAATGTTAGGAGGGGATTTAATATTTCTAATTTTTCAATATTCGTTAATAATTTATCTTGCTTTTTGATTTTTATATCATTGGGATTCTTCAGCGCTTTTGAGTTTTTGATTATTTCCAGTTTGTTTTTGTTTTTTGAGAGTATGTTTTTTGAGGAGTATTCTATCTTGCTTATCTGACTGTTCAGGTGCTGCTGCTTGTTTTCATATATTTTGCTTGGGTTTTTCAGCGCTTTTGAGTTTTTGATTATTTCGAGTTTGTTTTTGTTTTTTGAGAGTATGTTTTTTGAGGAGTATTTTATCTTGCTTATTTGACTGTTCAAGTTGAGTTGCTTGTTTTCATATATTCTTCTCGGGTTTTTCAGTGCATTATTGCTTTTAACTATTTCCAGGCGGTTTTTATTTTTATAGATTATGCTTTTTGAGGAGTAGTTTATTGAGCTTATGAGATTATTTAACTTGTTTGATTTTTGCTGGTATATCTCTTCGGGGTTTTTCAATATGCTTGAGTTTTCAATCATGGTTAGCCTGTGTTGATTTGAGGCTATGATGTTTTTAGAAAAGTTGTTCAGCTTATCGAGCAAATGGTCAAGGTTCATTTGCTTTATGTCATAGAGGCTTTCGGGATTTTGGATTATTTGCTTTTTGCAGATTGTATCTAACCTGTTCTTGTTGTATTGGACCTTGTCGGTAATGGAGTTGTTTGCACGTTTATTTAATTGTGTCACTTTGAACTTCAATTCCTTTATTTGCGGCACTGCAAGCTCTGCTGCTGCGGTCGGTGTTGCGGCCCTCAAGTCCGCCACGAAATCGGATATTGTAAAATCGATTTCATGCCCGACTGCACTTATTACGGGGGTTTCGCATTTGAATATTGCTCTTGCAACGATTTCCTCATTGAATGGCCATAAATCTTCAATGCTTCCTCCGCCCCGGCCAACAATCAGGGTGTCCAAATCATACCTTTCGGATTTTTCAATTTGCCTTGCGATTTGCTCCGCTGCCTTTTGACCTTGCACCAGTGTTGAGAAAACAAGTATTTCACATAATGGGTATCTGCGTTTGATGGTTGTTATGATGTCTTTTACGGCCGCACCGGTTTCAGCGGTCACCACTCCAATCCTTTTCGGGTATTTTGGAATTTCCTTTTTGTGTTTTTGATCGAACAATCCCTCTTTTTCAAGCTTTTTCTTCAGTTTCTCGAATGCGATATGGTATGGACCAATTCCATCAACAACCATTGAGTTCGCTTTCAGTTGATAGTATCCGTTTTTCTCATAAACTTCAACGCTTCCTTTAATCACGACCTTAATTCCGTCTTTTGGGGTGAATTCAAGAAATCGTTTCCTACCTTTAAACATCACTCCCTTTATTTGTGATTTTTCGTCTTTTAGAGTGAAGTAATCATGGCCGTGAGGATAGGATTTGTAATTGGATAATTCTCCCTTAACGTATATGTTTTTCAATTTCGCATCCCGATTCATTTTTTTACTGATGTATGAATTGACCTGGGACACCGTTAGATTTTCATCTTCCATAAATTCACCTTAACATTAATATTGTTACTATATTGTTTATATTTAATACAATTTCCCATTTTTAGAAACTATTAATTATCATTAATGATAAATTAATTTTAGATGAAAGGTGTATTTTTATGAGAATTAAAGATGAATTATTTGGTAAGGAAGTCATTGATGCTGACGTTCAGATTGTTGGAAAGGTTTCAGATGTTGTTCTTGACAAGGATACTTATGAAATCACTGATTTGGTGCTTAAAAGGTCAGGGTTATCCGAACAAATCAAAGCAAGCGAAGACCTTGTTCCAATGGAGCTTGTAAAGGTCATTGGAGATAAAATTTTACTTAAAGGCGAAGATGATTTATAATGGCTTCTAAAGAATATCTTATTGATTTATTGAAGGAGAATGAAGTGTTCCTTGAAGGGGATTTCACTTTGTCTTCTGGAAAAAAGAGCAATTACTACATCAACATGAAAAAGGCAATCACCGAACCTGAAATATTGTCAACCATTTCAAAATTGATCACTGATAAAATCAAGGATGGTGACATTGACAAGGTTGCAGGACCTGCTTTGGGTGCAGTTCCAATAGCCACAGCAGTTTCCCTGGAATCAAAATTGCCGTTATTGATGATTCGTAAGGAGAAGAAGGGCTACGGTACTTCCAAGCTGATTGAAGGTGAACTCAACGATGGGGACAATGTCATTGTTGTTGAGGACGTGTCCACTACTGGAGGATCACTTTTAAAGGCAATAAAGGCCATTCAGGAAAATGGCGGCAATGTCGTAAGGGCGTTCGTTGTTGTTGACAGGCAGGAAGGTGCAGTTGAAGAATTTGAAAAACAGGGAATTACTTTAGAGCCTCTAATCAGTGTTGATGAATTTTTCGATTAAAAAAAATAAGTTTATGATGAAATATTAATTTTCATCATTTCACATGATGAACGAAATGAGGCAGTTCATCAATTATTAGGCCTAATGCGGTTTTCACGGCATTTGGAGAGCCGGGCATTGAGAATATGATTGTTTTTTTATAAACTCCAGCGGTTGCCCTTGAAAGCAATGCCGCTGAACCTATTTCTTCAAAGGATTTTGCTCTGAACAATTCTCCAAATCCATCAATTTTTTTCTCAAATAATGATTCGACGGTCTCCACGGTAATGTCCCTTGCGGCAAGGCCGGTTCCACCATTGGTTAGAATGACATCGATTCCGTCTTCAGCCATGGCGTCAATGGAGTTGACCAGATCCTCTTTTTCATCAGGTATCAGGCTTCTGGATTTTAATGTGTACCTTGCTTCGATTTCCTCCGCAATGTATTTTCCGGAAAGGTCAAGCTTTTCTGATTTTCTACTGTCGCTAAGGGTTATCAATCCGCAGGTTATGTCTTTGGAGGATTCCTTCTGATGTTGTTTTGCAGTTTCACTTTTCATAATAATTACCATTTATTTTTCTTCATCAAATGACTCTTTAATTTTATTGTATGTGTCAATATTATTAATTAATTTTTTTGAGGGCCAGTAATAATATGTTTTGCCAATGGGTTCCTTGACTATATACTTGTGCTTGCACATTATCGTTAGGTGGTATCTTACGGTATGGTAATCCTTCTTGATGTTTTTTGCAATCTGATTCTTGTTCAACGGTTGAGTTAATATTTCGTCAACAATCTCGATGGTTGTTCTGCCACCTTTTCTACATATTAATAATTCTATTAGTTTCTTATCTTCGCATTGCCATAATTCTTTTGTTATTGATTTTTGCATATTTCGACACCTCCTAAAAATAGCTGTATAGGTTAACTGCCCATTTTATTGAATTTTTGTCATGGGCGATCAATATCTGTGAGTCATCATAATGTCCGTCCTTGAAGAATAGGGTCAGGGAAGCGAATTCCTCAGAGAATGTTAAAAATATCCTTATCTTTCGGCTAATGCATTTGATTTTAACTTTCTCGTTTTCAAGAATGGATTTGCTGAGATAGTCATTTTTCTGCATTGCATCCCTGATTTCCTCATTTATCACAAGTTCAAGACTTTTGAACTGCTTTTTATTCAGTATTTGAATCAAGTGCTTGAAGTGATTTTCAGAGTATATTGGAAGCATGATCTTCAATTGTTTTGCTCTTGAAATCAACTTGATGTACGCATTAAAGGCATTTGACAAGTCGCTTGTTGTTGAGTTAACATATCTGGCGTCTTTGAGAAGGTAAATGTTTTTTAACACGTCTTCAGGAATGTCTGATAGGTCATGATTGTTCCAGAACAGCTTGCTCTTATTGACCGAATACCAGTTCTCTATTAGTTTCACCATGTTTGTGGTAATCAGATATCCGTTGGAGGTTAATTCATAATACTTGTTCACCTTTCGTATCAGATTGTTGGTTTCCAGTTCTTTCAACCCGTGCAATATTGTTGCAGATGGTTTTTCCAATTCAGTCCGCAAATCGTCAAGGTTTTTCGGATGTTCATAAATTGTCAGTAGTAACTTGGATCTCATTCCAGAGGTTAAGATGTATTTTATCCCTTGAAATTCTTTAGTCAATTCCTGTCTGGTTTGTGTACTTGTCATCATATCACCTGCTGTTTGATATTGTCAAATACTTTTTCAGCCCATTTGTAGGATTTCAGGTCGTTTGAGATTAAAATTCTGTTCTGGTCAAAACTGCCGTCAGTTTTGAATAGGCTTAATCCAATGTTCCTGTCACAAATGGTCAGATACAAATTAAGGTTTTCTTTGAAATTGTAGACTCTTAATTTGCCTTTTTTAATAGCTTTTCTTCGAGTTTTTCCATTAATGCGGAATATCATTTCCTTGAATATGCTTTGAGGTATTATCAGTTCTACTGTTCCCTTGTTTTTTAAAACATTTTCGATTAATTTCGGATATTCCGGATGGAGGTATGGAAATATTGCCTTTACTGTTTTTGATTCTTGCATTTGTCTTTTGATAGTGTTGTGTGTTTTAAAAATTTCAATAGGGGTTGCTTCGACTAGTGTGCTGTTTTTCAAGTCGGTTATGTTTTTAATGGAATCTGTGCTCAGCTGCTTTAGATTATGCTTATCCCAAAAGTCATTATAGTCATTAATCATGTCAATGCTGGATTTGAAATCCATCAGGCTTTTAAAGTATACTTTTGCCATGGGATTAACATAGTACTTATTATTGATCTTTTTAATGTAGTTGTTCTTCTCTAACTTTCCCACATTGTTTGAAACAGAACTGTATGTTATTTTAGTCTGTTTAACGAGTCCTTGAATATTGTTGGGCTCATTGTAGAGTTCACTTAAAATTTTCAATCGGATTTCGGATTTTGCAAGAAATTTGATGTCATTGGTTATGTCATTGTTAATATTCATGTTATTAACTCCTTTTGGTGGATAGAAATTGGTGAATTTCTATAAATTTTTACGTAATACTAGTTTAACTATCTAAATTTAAATAAATTATTCCAAATCCTTTCCAAACTTATTCCAATTCTATTCCAAATCTTTTCCTATTCTATTCCAAATTTATTCCAATATAATGAAATTTTAAATTAATATTTATTAATTCATAAAAAGTAATATAGTAACATGGAAACTTATTATGTATTGGATGCATCCGCTTTCATAAACGGATTTAAAATTAGGGGTAATAATAATTTCACAGTCCCTGAGATTACTTCTGAAATAAAGGATTTTGAATCGAAATTAAAATTTGACATGGCACTTGAGGAGGGCAAGGTCATCATACAAGATGTTCCTTCCATGTATATAACAAGTGTCAATGATATTATATCTGTATCAGGTGATATTTTAAGGTTATCAGTTCCTGATAAAAAATTAATATCTCTTGCGTACATGTTTCACAAGCAGGGCAAGAACGTCAAGGTTATAAGCGATGACTACACAATTCAAAATGCATTGAAAATAATGGACATACCATATTCCGGTGTCATAACCGAAGGCATTAAGGGAATTTACAATTGGAAGAAAGTCTGTGAGGGATGCAAGAAGGAATATCCGGATGATTATCCCTTCGAGGATTGTGAAATTTGCGGCTCCAAAATATTCAAGAAACGCATAAAGGTGACAGGATGAGAATAGGCATTGTTGTGCATGGGCCGAATATAATTGATTCCGGATACGCCTTGAAATTGATTAACATGATTCGGGACTATGGTGACGTCAAGGTTAGGTTAGGCGGAACCATGGGCAGGACTGCTGTTATTGACGCCAGTCTTGAGGATACAATCGACATTTCAAAAAAATTGGTTCCAAGCGACTCGCTAAGGATATTCCATGACAGTGATGTGGATGTGATCTTCCTTCTGAATTACGGCAAGTCCGATGTCACAGGTCAGGTTTTCGGATATAAGGTTTATAATCATTATGCTGATAAAATCGATGATGATGACATTCCCGTTATCCAGATTGAAAGGCCAGGTGAGGCTGACGGCAGCATCATACCCTGGAACAATGACCTCGAGCTGGCACATGAGCTGTCTCGAAAGCTCGATTTGTCCATTGTCAGGCCTGAAGAGGTTTATGATAGGCATATTAAACAGGATAATCCCGGTGTTGACCAAAGGATAGTTCATGGGGTGAGTCCCGGTGAAAACATAATGGTTAACAGTGTTGTCATAGGAAAGACAGATTCCGATAAGCTCACCCTTATTGCGAAAGACAATCATATTGTGGACATCATCGGAGGGGAGCTTAAAAGCCATGGCCTTGAAAAGTTGGGTGAGGTTGACTTGGATAGTGCAATAATTAAAACCGGTCTTTTAAGGCATGCTAAAGTCACTCCAAGAGTGATTTCAGATGAAAAGCCTGATGATTTTAAGGTTACTTTTTTAGACCATGCCGGTGAGGATGTTTACCGTTTCAGGGATTCCAGCCTGGTCATCACTGTTGGCGATGACACAACACTGATATCCTCTGATATTCTGTACAGGTTTGATATACCTGTAATCGGAATAACTGATGGCGACTTGGACAAGGTTGTGGAAGATGGATTCAAGGTTAAGGATTCCATAATCTTCGAGGTTGAAAGTGGTTTTGATGACATCATCGGTCAAAATATTAAATCGGAAATCTTTTGCAACAGGCGGGATTCACATGACTTTAAAGACATTGATGAAGTCAAGGAAAAGATTGTTGAAATAATAAAAAATATTAATTGCAACTACAAAATAAATTATATTAAATAAGATAAGGGGATGAAATCTTTGGATTTTAAAAATCTGGTGAAAGAACTTCAGGAATTTAAGGGAGTGACACGTAAAAGCTCAATCGACAATGTGATATCCCTTTTAAAGGAATCATACAATGTTTCCGGAGATGTTGTGATAGACATTGGGGATGATGCATCAGCAATTGACATCGGAAACAATCAGGTAATGCTCATTGCAGCAGACGGAATCTGGGGAGACATCATGAATGTGAACCCCTACTGGGCAGGCTACTGCTCAGTGCTTGTAAACGTAAATGACATTGCGGCTATGGGTGGAAAACCCTTGGCAATGGTTAATATAATGTCAATAAGCAACGATGAAATCTATGAGGATCTGCTTAGTGGAATCAGGGACGGATGCCTTAAATTCAAGGTTCCGATGGTTGGCGGTCACCTGCATCCCGACGGAGAGGTCGACTCCCTTGGAGTGGCAATCGTTGGAATCGCCCAAAAGGACAAGATAATCACCAGTTTCGGTGCCGAAGTGGGCGACAAGGTAATAGTCGCAATAGACCTTGACGGAAAGCCTCATGAAATGTTCAGCCTAAATTGGGACACCACATATGACAAGGATGCGCAACTGGTTCAAGACCAAATCACAGCCGTGCAGTACCTGGCGGAGCATGATTGCATAAAATCAGGCAAGGACATATCCAATCCTGGAATATTGGGGACACTGGAAATGCTTTTGGAAACTTCCAACAAGGGAGCAGTTGTCAATTTGGAGGACATTCCAAGAAATGAAAGTGTTGAATGGGTTGACTGGCTCAGGTCATACCCTGGTTCAGGTTTTGTCTTCACAGCCAGCGAGGACAAGTGTGATTTCATCAAGCAATACCTTGCGAAATACTCCATTGAAGCGGAGGTTGTCGGTGAGGTGACAGACTCCAACTCACTTTATTTAAATTATAATGGCCAACAAGAGGAATTGTTCAATCAGGAAAAAAATCCAGTATTCATATTTAAGTGAGGGATAAATAATGGAATTGTCGAAAATCATTTCATATTCAGTGAAATATCCATTCAGAAACATCGCTAAATTACCGATAATGTTTGTCCTTTTCCTTTTGATAGTCATCATTCCAATCGGCAAGCTATTGGACAACAATTATCTTGTGATGATTGGAGTGGTCGCATTTTTCATATTCATTTTAATCGTGCCGGGATATATGCTGGGCATGGTTAGGAACGGTTCGATTGAATCTTCCCTGTTTCCCTCATTGAGTTTGGGAAACCGAATTTACGATTCCATCAGGGTGCTTGCCCTGAGAATTGTTTATATGCTCGTTCCGACCGTAATATTTTTCATTTCCATATCCACGTTAGGCTCATCAGCGGGTGATCTTCTTTTTGACTTTAAAATCCCTAACTTTCTAGCCACTCTAGGCTTGATGCTTCTGGTGATAGTGATCACCTATTTGATATTCGAATTCCTGCTGTTTTTTGCAAAGGCCAGACTGGCTTATCTCAACAGCCTGCCTGAGGCATTGAAAGTCCATAAGGTCATCATTGACATCAAAAACATTGGAATAGTTAATATTGTCAAGTGGCTGGTCGTGATGGCGATACTGGTGATTGCAGTTTCAGCGATTTCATCAACTGTGATGGCCATTCCATACGTCGGTTTCATAATTTATTTTGCTGTCATAATCCCAATTCTTGAAAGTATTGGTAATTATTCCCTGGGAATGCTGTACTCCAATATCGTGGATACTCCGAATGATTTGGATAAGTTCGAAAGGGATATTGAACTATTAAAATATAAATAATAAAAAAATAAAAAAAGTTAAGGATTGCAAACCTTGCACGGTTGATATCCTTGACTTATCGCTTCATTTCTGCTGTCAAAGGTTACTTTATTGTGGTCTGATATTTTCTGACCCCATCTGCAGCTCACTTCATGGAATTTTCCGGTATTGGAGTTGGCAACATAATTTCCGGAATCGCTGCTTGTTTTATCTGAAGTGTGGATGTAGGTGTTCTGTGAATTTGGGACGTGTGTTGAACTGTCAGCCCAATCGTAAGGGTAGAATTCGCTTGGAGGCATGTACATTACCTCTGCCAATCCTTCTTTTAAAAGCATTTCGTTAACGTTCTTGCCGTTGACGATAACCACTCCAAGGGTACGGCCGTAGCGGTCGGAGTGCTTGGAGTCATCGACATCGATTCCAACCTCCTTGTTCAGGCATAGTTTCTGCACGAAGTTCTTGGATGTGATGTATCCCTCAACTCCCCTTTCAGGAGTGTTGACTCCCACGAACCTGATTTTTTCGCCATTGTCCAGATAGATAGTATCTCCGTCAACCACCTTTGTGCACACTCCCTTTTCTTCCACGTGACAGTCTGTCTTGTGGTAGTTGCTCAGAATGTCTGATGCAGACATGTCACGGTATTTTGATGCAGGAATGCTGTGCGTAAAGCCGGTTCCAGTATATGCGCTGGCTACTGACAGCGCGCTGACTGCAATAAGAATTATGATTAGAAAAGAAATTGCATGTCTTCTTGTAATCTTCATAAGTTTCCCTCCCTTTATTAGTAATGTTATAACATTGTGTTAATATAATTTTTCAAATTCAAATAAATAATTATTTTATATGATAACTTCAAATATATATAATATTAAAAATTCTTATTGGAGATTGTATGTTAATTAAAATTAATGGAGAAGAAATAGAAGTGCCTGATGCTTCAACAATTCAAGATGTAATTGATGAAACAAACGCACCTTATACTCCTGGAAGTATTATTTGCTTAATAAAAGGTAAGAAAGAACTGGAGAAGAATATTAGCAAGTATAGAATTAAAACAAACAAGGGTTCAATAATCATACAGTTGGATGAGTCTGAAGAGGCAAGGCCTCTTGTTGATGTGTGGAAAAATCAGCATGAGGAATTCGTTGATTTGGACATTCGCTGGTCCACACCTACAGAGGTGGCGATCGGTCCAATCGTAACTGATTTGGAGCCCACATCCGATGAATATAAATATTTTGAGGGTGATGTTGTTTTAAGTTTATCTAGTTTTAGTAATGAGTCAACTCATATGATAATGCTTAAAGAGAACACTACCAACGTTTACAGTGTGCCTCCATATAACAAGGGTATCTTTGCCCGAATAATTGGTGGTAAAAAGACATTGAACGAATTGACTGACGATGATAGGGTGACCGGTATTGAGCCAATCATCGAAAGAAGCACCACTACAGATAGTGCTTCAGTGTCAGACTTAAGCACTGTTCTCGAGGAAGGCAATGAACTGTTCACCTACATTTCCTTTGACATTGACGAGGACTCACCGACTTGCGTCGAACACTTGTTTTCCCTTATTAAGGATGGCAGGATCAAGGTGTCATATGACAGTGAATCATTCATTGGTTTTTATGACCTTGCCGGAATCGATAAGCCAAAAGAGAACACTACCTTAAGGAACAGGGGTACGATAACCGTCAGGAACGATGGTGTGGGTGTTGGAAGATTATTCATATACCGTGAAAACAGGGTTTTAACACCTAATCACACTACTGTCGGTCATATCGTGAACGGTATGGAAATAATTGACATTGCAAAGGAAAACGATTTCATTACCGTGAAGGCGGAACAGCAAAGGCTAATGCTATTGAACAAGACTCAAAAAGAAGCTACAGAAATGTTGTCTGCAGCTGGCGTAGAGCACATGATTGATGGGTTAATTGATGATGATGCAATTATTGTCGAACAAATTCCAAAACATACAATTGATATATTGAAAGAAGGTCAAGTAATCACTAAGGCGGTTAAGAAAGAGGATTTATGCACAATTAAGTTTGTGGATAATGCTCCTAGATCTGTAAGGTACTTCAAGTATCTTTCAGGACTTTTAGAAAACCCTATCGGTAAAATAAAAGTCCATTTCTCCGTGCCGGGCATGCATATTGTAATTTTCGAGGGGGATAAAAAATTAGCCAAGGGATTGGTTCCTGAAAATAACCCTGTCGATAAGGTTATCAGAGGCCAAATAGGTATCACAAACATGGCTTCAAAAAGTGCAGGTTTAATCGGTATCAGATTTGAGGATAATGAGGAATACGGACCTACCGCTGAAAGTTTTGAAGCGACAAATATAATTGGAGATATCACTTCGGATTATGAGTATCTTGAAGAATTAAAAGAGGGAGTTGAAATCTATGTCACAGAATCTAACCATGAGTCCTGATTTAGGTACTGAAGATTGGGACCCTGATGTAATTACTCGTATGATTTTCATTGGGCCGGGAGCCCATGTGAGCGAACAGGAGATTGTTACCGCATTTCACATGCTTGATTTGCCGCTCACCATCAAGAACACATGCTATGGGTCTATGGTCAGTGGAAAAAGTGAGGATGTATACAAGGCAATTGAGGAAATCAGAAAGCTTGATCCGAACCACATTTTCACAAAGGAAAGGGGATTCGCTCCAGGTGACCCTAGAAGATGCAGAGGTCATAGATTCGGTCCTAGGGAAGGTTTCCATCAAATGGAAAAAGAGTACAGAATACTTGGTTTTGTAGCTAATGCATTGGAAAAACGCAAAGACGTTGAAATTGAGCCTAAAAAACCGGTTGATGTTGATGAATTTGAAAAAATCATGAATGAATGTTTAGATAAAAAAGAATAGGTGAAAATATGGTGAAAGTAGCTATTTATCCTCCAAACTCATTAATCTTGGCAGATTTAATTGAAAGGAAAGGTCACACTCCTTTAGTTTTACAAAAACAAATTAGACAAAAAATCAAAGACCCGGAGATTGATTCTCCGCCAATGAACATTACTGAAGAAGACCCAATCAAGGGTCTTAAATACGCAGCTATTGAAGTTCCATCCGGTGTTCGTGGAAGGATGGCGATTATCGGCCCTCTTATAGATGAGGCTGAAGCTGCAATTGTTGTTGATGGTGCCCCATACGGTTTCGGTTGTATCGGATGTGCAAGAACAAATGAACTGTCCATATTTTTGCTCAGAAACAAGGATATTCCGGTTCTGGAAGTAACATACCCTACAAATCAGGATGAAACCTATGTTATGGTAAATGATATTAATGATTTTATAGACTCACTTGAAGAAACTAAGGAGGAAGAATAATGGTTAAGATTGCATTAGTTTCATGCGGAACAGAATACAGTGGAATTCAAAAAGAAATAGAAAAGGCAGCAAACAAGTTTGGTGCTGAAATCATTCTTCCTGAAATTGATTTAGATTACATTGACGAATCTTATGAGAAATTTGGATTTTCAGCTCAAAGTTCAAGTTTAAAGTTAATGATTGCAAGGGCCATGGCTATTGTTGAAGGCAGATGCAAGCCTGACGCAGTGTTCATCGCAACATGTTTCAGATGCGCTGAAGCGGCACTGGTCAGAAACGAGGTTAGAAGATTTATACAAAACAATACTCGTATTCCAGTGGTAACCTACTCATTCACTGAAAGAACAAAAGCGGATGAACTGTTCATCCGTATGGAAGCGTTGGCCACTACTGTAACACGTAGAAGCATTCTTGCTCGTGAAAAACAAGAAGGACTCACTCTTGGTTTGGACTCAGGTTCAACCACTACCAAGGCTGTGCTGATGGAGAACAATAAGGTTATCGGAACTGGTTGGACATCCACCAAGGACATTATCGAATCAGCAAAAACCGCCGCTGCAGAAGCGTTCGGCGAAACCGATTATGATTGGGATGACCTTGACGGTATCGGAACCACAGGTTACGGTAGGTTCACCATGGGTCAGGAATTCGGTGCGGAACTTATTCAAGAGGAATTGTCCGTTAACGCTAAAGGCGCAGTGTATCTTGCGGATTGCCAGAAAGGAGAAGCTACCGTATTGGATATAGGTGGTATGGACAACAAGGTCATTACCGTGAACAACGGTATTCCTGACAACTTCACTATGGGTGGTATCTGTGCAGGTGCATCCGGAAGATTCCTGGACATGACTTCCCGCCGTTTGGATGTGGACATCACTGAACTTGGTCCATTGGCTGTGCAGGGTGACTGGAGACGGGCAATGCTGAACTCATACTGTATCGTATTCGGTATTCAGGACCTTGTTACAACACTCGCTGCTGGAGGTTCAAAGGCTGATGTGGCTGCTGCGGCATGTCACTCCGTGTCTGAACAGGTTTATGAACAGCAGCTTCAGGAAATTGACATTCGTGAACCGTTAATTCAGGTGGGCGGAACAAGTTTGATTTCAGGTCTTGTTGAAGCGGTAAGTGAGACTTTAGGTGGAATTGAAGTTATTGTTCCTGAATACTCACAACATATCGGTGCTGTGGGTGCGGCTCTTTTAGTGTCAGGAATGGGTCACAGACAGGATAATAAATAATATTTATGAAGGGATTGATTCGATGTTAGTTGAATGCTATGATGAGCGTGGTGCGGAAGTTTATGAAATCATCATTAAGCAAATCTTTCAGGATTTGGTTTTAGGAGCTTCTGTGGATGATTTGAAGGCTTATGTTAATCCTGATGATCCGGTATTTGTCTTATCTATTAAAATGAGAAAGACTTCAAATGTTGTATTGTTTGGGGATGTTGCTGACTTGACTTATAATGAGGCTAATGGCAGAACCATGATCTTGATTGATAATGAGAATTATCTTCCGAATATCTTGAAGCAGCTGTGGAAGCAATTTTCAAGGGATGAAATCTATCAGCCTAACAGGTATCAGCTTGAAATCGAGGGTGATTACACAGAATTGGAATCAGTTGTTGTGGATGATCCTCATTCTAATTTGCAAAGGCGCATTTATGATGCAGTCTTTAGAATATTGCCTGAAGGATTTAAGAACATTAAAGATTTGTCCACTGAGGATATTGTTTGTGTTGTGGCTACTGATGAGTTAATTAAAGATGCTTGGATTGAAAAGGCTCATGAGTTTATTGATGAGTTGAACAAGGGCATGTAGAAAACTTTATATATTTGTTCGTATTAATACAAATTAACAGGAGTTATATTTAAGGAGGAGTAGTATATGAACGAACATAACGGTTCAAGATTTGCACACATAACAAAAGCACATCCTTGCTTCAATGAAAAAATGCATGATAAAGTCGGAAGAGCACACGTACCAGTAGCACCAAAGTGCAATATCTTTTGCAACTTCTGTACAAGAGATATAAACAACGAGGAAGACAGGCCAGGTGTTGCAGGATGCATCATGAAACCTGATGATGCAATAACCCACATCAACGACGTTACCTCAGAAGGTCCAATTTCAGTAGTTGGTGTTGCCGGACCGGGGGATTCACTTGCAAATGATGAAACATTCGAGTTCTTTGAAAAGCTTGCAGGCGAACAGCCGGACTTAATCAAATGTATGAGTACAAATGGACTTTTGCTTCCAAAATATGCAGATAAACTGGCAGAGCTTGGAGTGAACTCCGTTACAGTAACAATCAATGCGATTGACCCTGACATTGCAGTTGACATTTATTCATTCATCAAATACGAAGGTAAAGTATATAAGGGATATGACGCTGTAAAAATATTGATCCAAAACCAGCTGGACGGCGTTGAAAAGGCAGCCGCCAACGGATTGGTTGTCAAGGTAAATTCCGTCTTGATTCCAGGATTGAATGATGAGCACATTGTTGAAATTGCAAAGGAAGTCAAGAAACGCGGAGCTGCATTGATGAACGTGTTGCCGTTGATTCCTTTAGCAAAAATGAAACATTACTCACGTCCGGACTGCTCAATGATGGAAAGCGTCAGGGAGCAAGTCGAAGAAATCATACCGGTATTTAGAGCATGCACTCAATGCAGGGCGGATGCCTACGGAATACCTGGTAAGAAAAGCGAAGATCATCATTTAGGAATGACTCCACAAAGTCATTACTAAATTACTTTTTTTTAATTTTGGCCATATTTCATATTTTCAATAGTAATATTAAATATCATAAAGGATATATTTAATATCGTTATTTTTATAAAAATTTTTTGGAAAAAGATAATATGGTAGAAACTTATGTTTTTGGACATAAAAGTCCTGATAGTGACACAATAACATCAAGTATTGTAATGGCAAACTTGGAAAACGAATTGGGCAATGCTGATGCAAAAGCTTACAGATTAGGAAACATCAACAAGGAAACTGAATTCATTTTAAATTATTTGGGCATCGATGCGCCGGAACTTTTGGATGATGTTGAAGACGGTGCAAATGTTATTCTAGTTGACCACAACTCTCCAGCGGAATCAGTTGATAATTTGGAAAATGCCAATATTCTAAAAGTTGTTGACCATCATAAGCTAGCATTGGAGACTTCCTATCCGTTATTCTTAAGATTTGAACCTGTCGGATGTACTGAAACCATTTTATGCAAATTGTATGAGGAGAATGGTGTTGAAATCACAAAAGAAATCGCTACATTAATGTTGTCTGCAATCATATCAGATACATTGCTTTTAAAATCCCCTACCACCACTGAAGACGATAAGGCGGCTGTTGAAAAACTCGCTAAAATCGCTGAGGTTGATGCAGAAGAATATGGTTTGGAAATGCTTAAGGCAGGTACTGATTTAAGCAGTTTCACTATCGATGAAATCTTGGCATTGGATGCAAAGCAGATTGACTTCAAGGATGTCAAATCCATTGTGAATCAGGTCAACACTGCAGACATCAGTGATGTAATGGCCATGAAGGATGATTTGGAAGCTGGAATCAACAAAATCATCGAAGATGAAGAATTGGATCTCTTCATGCTTTTAATCACCGACATCGTAAACAGCAATTCACAGGTCATTGCTCTCGGTAAGGATGCAGGACTTGTTGAGAAGGCTTACGGCGTCGAATTGGTTGACAACACTGTTTTGCTTGAAGGTGTGGTTTCACGTAAAAAACAGGTTGTGCCAATCATGACTGAAAATGCATAATTATTTTTAGGCATGCCTAAAAAAACCTTTATTTTTTATATTTTTATAAATCTTTATAAATGATAATTGAAAAAATAATAATTAGATGTATTTAAGATACATCTCTAATCAATCCAATTTTGGATATTAAATTAGACGGGAAGCATAATTATTAAACCTTTAATTGTATTGTTATACATTAAAAAAATTAGAAACTAACGCTTAATTATGCTTTCAAATTTTTTTATACTTTTTTTTAACAAGGTGTCATGATGAAAACACTTGAATGGGAAGACAACAAATTAAAACTCATTGATCAAAGAAAGCTTCCTGATGAATTGACTTACGTTTACTGTGATAATTATCAGGATGTTATCGTAGCAATCAAGAACATGACCGTACGGGGCGCTCCGGCAATTGGAGTGTCTGCCGCTTTTGGAATGGCATTGGCGGATATTGAAGGTGTTGACTTAAACCTGGCTGCAGAGGAAATAAAAGCGGCAAGGCCAACAGCAGTCAACTTGTTCTGGGCAGTTGACAGGGTACTGGGCAGTGAAGATGCACTTAAAGAGGCTCTTAAGATGTATGAAGAGGACATGGCTACAAACCGTGCCATCGGAAAATATGGTGCGGAAGTCATAGATGACGGGGATACAATACTCACCCATTGTAACGCCGGCGCTCTTGCATGTGTCGATTATGGAACTGCACTGGGAGTGATCAGGGCCGCAAGGGATGCGGGCAAGAACATCAATGTCATATGTGATGAAACCCGTCCAAGAGGTCAGGGCGCAAGCTTGAGCGTATGGGAAATGCAGCAGGAAAACATTCCTGTCAAGCTGATTCCCGATGTCGCATCAGGATTTTTAATGTCACAGGGCAAAATCGACAAGGTGGTTATTGGGGCAGACAGGATTGCCCGTGGAGGCGTTGTAAACAAGGTCGGATCTTTCATGGTGGCTCTTGCGGCCAAACGCCATGACATACCGTTTTACGTGGCGGCACCATACTCCACATTTGACAATGAAATATCAATATTTGACACTGTTATTGAAGAAAGAGACGGTGATGAAGTGAGATACTATGGAGGGGCCAGAATCTGTCCTGAAGGAACTGAAGTAATAAACCCTGCATTTGACATAACTCCAAAGGATTTGATCACTGGAATCATTACGGAAAAGGGCATAATTGACCCGATTTAGGCAATGATGATTAGTGGTAAAAACTATTTATGCAATAAAATTTAAATAAGTATATAACATTTAATAGAATTTCTATATAGTTCAATCAAAAGTCTATTTTTGATTAAAAGTTACAGTCTTGTAATACTTAGGGATTTGAAAAATTGTTAATATAATAATGTGAGTGGATATATATGGAGATTAAAGAAAATAAAGGATTAAACTTTCCTCCTTTAATAGATGATTTGGTTAAAGAGTTATTAAAGGATGATTTCGTACACTTCAAAATATTATGTGCCAATGAGATTCATCACTTCAACAAGGAAGATGATTCCATCATTGACTTCCAGGAAACCTATATGAAGGAAACCAGCGCTAACGGAGACATGCTGTACATTGCTTATCCGGATATCTTCAGGGTTAAATTGTATAGGGACATGGAACAGTATCTTGAAGACGAAAAGAAATTCAATGCATTCAATGATGATGACGATTGGACTGGAAACAGAATCCAATTCTAGTTAAGAAACATATACTGTTTCTTATTACTATTTTTTTTTATTTTAAAGTTTTTTTCAGTGCTTTTTTTCATTCATAATCAAAATTATTTAATGAATTTCAATCAAATCATTAATTAAGTGATTTTTGTGAAAAGAAAAGAGATAATTTTGTTCATGACAGTTGGGACTGGAGTCAGCTCAGGCACTCCTGATGAGGGGTCAAGGATTTCCGCTCGGAAATTGTATTCCACCATCAATAAGATATTTCCGAATAAGGTGGTGTTTTTTGCATCGGAAATATCAAGACGCACCATACCTTTCGTCGAAGAGTTCTTTAAAATGGATAATGATGAGTTCATTGAAGGTGAGGATTATGAAATTGTTCCGATCGAATCCATTGATAACTTCAATGCATGTTTTGAAGTATTCGAGTCCAAAATATGGGAATATGGCTATTTTGATAAAAAGTGCAATAATAAAATCATAATGGATTACACTTCAGGAACCAAGACAATGTCCGCTGCAATGGCCTGTTGCGGAATGTTCTACAATAAGGTTTTAATCTCCGTTGGCGGTGACAGGAGCAAGGGTGAAGTGTCTGCAGGCACAGAACTGATAAATTATCAGAATCTCTATAAGATATATGATAAGTTTGCCTTGCTGAGGATTAGGAATAGTTTCAATGCCAATCGTTTCATGCCCTGCATTGATATCCTGAATTATATTGTTGATTTGAATATCCATAAGGATTCATTGTTAAACCTGTGCAAGGCTTATTCCTCATGGGACAATATGGAATTTGAAAAGGCCTATGATTATTTGAGAAATGTTGACCTTAATCATTTTGAGCTTTCTGAAATAAAAAGGGATGTTAAATTCAACCTGAAGGCGTTAGGCAACATCTGCAATTCAAGATCTGAGAATCTGAAAAACTGCTATATTCTTGCAAGCCTGATCAACAATTCAATCAGAAGGTCTGAGGAATACAAGTATGATGATGCCATAGCCCGTTTGTATCGTGCATTCGAGTTGATTGCACAAATCAGATTGTACAATTATAACATCAAGTCATCCGATGTTGATTTGAATATTCTAATCGAGCATGGTGTCGATGAAAGGTTCATTGACTTTTTGGAGCGAACTCGTGATGATGGCAAGATACGGATTGGATTGGCATTGGATTATCTGCTTTTAAATGAGTTGGATGATGATTTGGGTAAGTTTTTCGTTGAGAATCGCAGCAAAATCAATAATTTGACTTCTAAACGGAACAATTCCATTTTGGCTCATGGTCTTGAAAGTCAATCCAGTGAGGATTTTGAGAAATTCCTGGAATTGGTTATTGATTTGGCCAAGAAATTGGATAAGGACATGAATAAGTTCTTGAATCAAACCCGTTTTCCTAAGTTTGATTTAAGGATGGATATGAACAAGCCTTAGGGGATATTGATTTTTCCGTCAATGGCCACGTGCCATTCTCCTGGGCTGGTTGATTTCACCTTGCGGGTGTTGATTATCTCAACTTCCTTTCCGGCTTCATGGCATGCATTTTCCAATCGTTTTATTCCCTGTTCATATGAATCGGAAAACTCATAATAATTGATTGTTCCACCATCTTCAATTAAATCAACAGCAACATCAAGGAAAGTGTATGCAAGTCCTGGAAGATTCATTATTATGCGGTCGAATTTTGAGTTAAATGATTTGCTGACTTCACGAACATCTCCGCAGTAGGTTTTGATGGAACCTTTCAACTTGTTCATCCGAATGTTCTCATCCAGGTACCTGATGGCGGACTCGTTAATGTCCACAGCGGCAATCTCCACATTTTTGTTTCTTGCAATGACGATTGGGAACGGTCCAATGCCGCAAAACATGTCAAGGATTTTTTCACCCTCTTTAACGCTTTCCATCACGCGTTTGCGTTCGGTTGCAAGTCTTGGGGAAAAGTAGACTTCACGAACATCCAGCTTCAATCTGGCGCCATGCTCCTTATGGATTGTCACCGAATCGTCCTCTCCGGCTAGGAATTCCAGGTCACGGACTCTGGTTGTTCCCTTGATTGCGCTTTTTTTCATGTATATTGATTTTCTCTTTGTGAACTTGAGGGCAGCATCGCCTATCAGCAATTTTTTATCCTGCAGGTCATCTGGGATTTCCAGAATGACAATGTCTCCGATGGTGTCGAATGAGGTTCTGAGGTTTTCAATCTCCGTGCTTGTTAGTTCATCCTCGAGCAGTTCTGAAAAATTGTGTGGAACCTTCTTCATTGGCTCCAGGTCAATGTCTGCAATTTCATAATCGTCAATGTCATCATTGATTGGAATATAGCCATAATCGTCACTGGCCTTTATCCTATATTCCATATTCATTAATCCTTTTTCCATTAACTTGATGCGTGTGTCATTCAATTCTTTTAATGGAACTTTTACACATTTCATAAAGTTTTTTATGTTTAAATTATTATAAATAGTATTATGTTTTATTTAGTTGGCTTAGGATTATTTGACGAGAAGGATATTTCTCTTAAGGGATTGGAATGTTTAAGAAATGCGGATAAGATTTATGCCGAATTTTTCACATCAAGATTATTTGGTTCAAGTTTTGAGGCCATTGAGGAATTGATTGGCCAGGAAATTGAAGTTCTGGTGCGAGGTGAAGTGGAGGAGGAACATAAGTTCATTGATGAGGCTCGAGATGGCGATGTTGCATTGATTACTGGAGGCGATCCTTTGATTGCAACCACTCACAGTGATTTTCTGGTTCAGTGCTCTAAAAAGGGGATTGATTTCGAGGTCATTCACGGGTCTTCCATTTTGTCATCGGCTCCGGCCATTTCAGGGCTTCAGGGGTATAAGTTCGGTAAGGTGACTACCATACCGTTTCCTGATTATAATTTCTATCCGAAATCTCCTTATGAGGCCATTGAGGAGAATCTTAGGATGGATTTGCATACCTTGGTGTTGCTTGACATTCAGGCTCACAAGGACCGTTACATGACCGTCAATCAAGGCTTGGAATACCTTATGAATATTAAGGATGACCTGGATCGTGATGGATTGATTTGTGAGGATACCTTGGCTATGGGTATTGCTCGTGTGGGTTCAAAGGATGTTGTCGTTCGGGCGGGCAAGATTTCCGAGCTGATTGATTTTGATTTTGGAGGTCCTCTCCATTGCATTGTGATTCCATCTAAGTTGCATATTGTCGAGGCGGAGTATCTTGTTGAGATTGCGGGTGCAGATTCTAGCATTCTTGATGATGTCTGATTTTAAAAATAGGGGGAGTTTGGAAGTAGTTGTCATTACTACTTCCTTTTGAACATGTATTAATCATTTTGGAGATTTTAAATGGTTGACTGATGTTCATCGTAAGATATGAAAATTACTTCATATCGTTTATTAGTTATATTTTAATGTTATATAAATCTTTTTATTTTCATTTTTATTATTTGGGGCATTTATTATTATAATGTTCATTCTTTGTTTGCATAATGCTTGAAATTAATTATTGAAAATAACTTTTTAGATTATAGTCGCATAAAAAAAGTAAAAATTAGTAAACAAATTCTGTTAAAAACCATGAGGTTTGGGGGAATATCTTTAAAAAATGGCGGTTGTGGAAGTAATGGTGTTTTTACTTCCAGTTTAATATGTTTTTAAACATTTTGGAGATTATAAAATGCTTGAAATTATGAATGAAAGAAATGAAATTTATTTCATATCGTTTTTTATATATGTAATATTTGGTATATAAATATTTTCATTTGATTTTTTCTAAAAAACTATTAAATATCTGTAAAACCAAAATATGAATAATGAAATTTGAAAAGACAATGGGTTTCTATGATTCCAACCGTTTGGGGGACATATTATTCATTTTTCACAAGAATCATAAGAAATACTTAAACGATGAGCTTGCAAAATATGATTTAAGCCTAATCCAGGCATTATGTATTTTAATGATACATGAAAGCGGCAATCTAAACCAAAAGGATTTGTCTGATGGATTGTACTTGACAAAGGGAGCGATCACAAAGGCAATTAAAAAACTTGAAAACGATGGATGGGTTTTCCGCGAGAAATCGGATAGGGACAAGCGCCACAATGTTTTAAGGTTAACTCCGAAGGCGGAAAAATTCATTCCAACCTTTTATGAAATCAATGAGGGATGGGAAAGTAAAATGGGCTTGCATGAGTTGGATGCGAACTTCATGAAGACATTCAATGAATTGACCTTAAAATCAATCGAATTGAATTTAAAAAAAGAATAAAAAAGGATTTTAGTATTCGTAAAATCCTTTTCCAGCATTAATGCCTGTTTCACCGGCATCTATTTTTTCCTTAAGCATTTTAGCAATTTTTCCAGGAGTGGTTTCAGGGTCCTGTGCCTCAGGGTTCATTATGACGATGTTGTATGCTGTGGTTAAGCCCACAATGTCCAGGATATGGAATGGTCCTGCAGGAGCTCCTGTGGCTAAAATCCATGTTTTATCGATGGTTTCATGGTCCGCAACATCATTTGCAAGCAATGCTTCTGCGGCACTTAGGAACGGAACCAAGAGGGAGTTCAGGATGTAGCCCGGTTGCTCTTTTTTAAGCTGCAACGGGATCATGTTGATGTCTTCGGCAAACTTGACCACTTCATCATAGTATTCCTGTTCGGTTCCAGGATGGCCCATCACTTCGGCGGTATTGTTTTTCCAGATTGTATTTGCAAAATGCAGTGAAAGGTACTTTTCAGGTCTTCCGGTGTGTTCTGCAAACATTGACGGCAGCAATGTTGAGGAATTTGTCACCAGAATTGTTTTCTCTTCCATGTATTTTGCAAGCTCTGTGTAGAAGGCAATTTTCTGTTCTGGATTTTCAGCAATGGCCTCGATGATCAAATCAGCATCCTTGGCTGCTTCCTCATAGCTGGTTGTCAATGTCAGGCTGTCGTATGCATCCTGTGCCTTTTGCTTTAACTCGTCAAGTTCGCCTTCGCTCAAGTCGGTTTTTGCTGCCAATCCTCTGCAATACTCGCTTGGGTCGGTTTTCATTGCTTCTAGGGTTTCAATATATATGTTTTTGAATCTTTCAAGCTTAGGTTTGGCTCTTTCAATTGATCCTTCACTTCTAAGCCAGATTGTTACATCAAATCCACAGTAAGCGGTTTGAAGAGCGATTTGGCTTCCAAGTACGCCTCCACCGGCGACAACTACTTTTTTTATGCTCATTTTTATACACCTCAAAATAAACAAATTAGTTTACTTGTATACTTATATTTGCATTTCAATCCTTAAATAACTTACTAGATTTATATGCTTCAAAATCCAAAATAATCTTAATGAACCGAATAGATGTATTAAATAATTTACAGCAAAGGAATAATTCCTTGAAATCAATATTACTGCACGAACAGATTAGATATGACAACTATCCATTTGAATATTTTCAAAAGTACTCCTCAATGATACTGGAGGAATATCGCAAACACGGATCATTCTATAAGGCATCTCTAAATGTAGGCATTGATTACGGGGTGGTCATAAACTGGTATGTTCAAGGAAAGATGGATAATCCAGTATTTAATGAATTTTCCAAATCCATCGACAATCTCAATGGAGTATTGATTGAACAGAACAGCTCCAATGATTCCAATGTGGAAACTCAGGAGGACTCAGGCGATAATCATATCGACGGCGACTATATGATATCCCAATACGGCGACGGCTGGAGCTATAAGACATTCGTTGACGGTGAGAAGATATTCATCATTTCAAATGATTTGGAAACTCTAAAAGACAAGGTAAGGAATAAACATTTGCCTTTGGATTAAATGGGTGATGGAATGGAATGGGTTTTAAAGCAGTTCAATCAACTGTCATTGGATGAGCTTTATGGGATTGTGCAATTGAGATTGGAAGTCTTTGTAGTTGAACAGAATTGCCCTTACCAGGACCTGGACGGTAAAGACCAGAGCGCATATCATTTGTTCTTAAAAGACAATGATGTAATCGTGGCCGCTTTAAGAGTTCTTCCCGAAAACGTGGCATATGATGAAACGGCTATCGGACGGCTCATCGTTAAAGAGGTATATCGTGGACAAAAAATAGCAAAAGCAATGATGGAAAAGGCAATTGAATTCATAACTGATGATTTGGGCAAGGATAAAATCAGGTTGTCCGGCCAGGCATATTTGACAGATTTCTACATTGGCTTGGGGTTTAAAAAAGTTTCTGAGGAATATTTGGAAGATGGCATAAAACACTATGAATTCCTATATGAGGCTTGAAATTAGGATTCCAACAGCCAACATCTTTTATCAAGACAAACTTTTTTTAACGCTGCCTGTTTGTGAAATTGGAGTGGTGGCTGTTTTCATAACAATCCCATGTAATTATTAAATTTACTGTAAAAGAACAATATTAACTTTTTCGTGTCAAAATGCTTTGAGAAAAACCTATTACATTTATAAACTAGTGTATGCAATTTAATTGTATGACTCGAAACAGACGTGTTACAATCAGCATCAATAATGACATTGACTTGAATTTCAGGAGAGTGGCTTCCACCAAGATGCTGTTTAAAACCGGTTGGTATTCCAAGGCAATCGAGGAAGCGATGTTATTATGGATGGAAAAAGAGGATAAGTGAAAAAATTTTTTTTTCTTTTTTTTCTTTTTTTGCATTAACTATTTAAATTAATACTTATCTAATTTATTAATATAGAGTGGTGTCAATAATGGAAAGTGATGAATTTAGAACTGTACGGGTATATACTAAAAAATATACTAGTAAGGATAAGGATGGCAATACTGTTGAAAAGGAATCAAAACAGAAACAGGTCAGTCTTAAAAAAGAGGATCCTTTTGAAGATGACGACTTAGTAAAAGTATTGTCCCAAAAGGATTATGAAAAATTATTGGACAATCAGTTTTCAGATGAAAGGCTTGACGAGTTTTACCATATCATTGAAGGCAAGGATGCCGAGATAGAGCAGCTTAAAAATCAGATACAAACCCTTAAGGGGTCATTTTTCGATGATGTGGATTCACTTAAGGACCAACTGACTGACAAGGAGGAGCTTGTCAAGGCCAAGGATGAAATTCATGAGTTGAATAAGGAAATTAAAGTAATCAATGACGAAAGAGTCGCTATTTTTAAGGAGCTTGACTACAAGAACAAGATGATTCTGGCATACAATGTCGAGCTGAACAAGTCCATTTTAAATGCAATTAATGTTGTTATTGATGAGGCAAGGGACAACATCAACAGGAGAAACGCATTGCTAGTTAAGGATTTGGAAAAGTCAATTGAAAAAACCAAGCATGAGGTCAACGAGAAGAACAAGGCCATAGCATATGATATAAAAAGCACTGTTGAGGACATGAACGATCAAATCAGGAACACAAGCACCATTAAGATGTTGTTGAATAAGAATAAGATCAATTTAAGAGTGCCTACCGATGATCTGCTCAAGCCATTTGACTTTGACTTTGACGTTCAGCAATTCCTTTCAGGCCAGGCATTGGAGCTCGATGCGGCTGAAATATTAAAGGAGGTCATGCCTAAACTTCCAGAACCATTCTCCAAATATATTGACACTCTAGATGAGGATGATGACGCTCCCGAAACCATTGAGATTTCATCAAAAAAAGAGGAATGACCTATGAGGACGTTCAACACAGGCAAGGTCAGCTTCGAGTATCCTGACGTGTGGGAAGTGGAGAAGGCGGATATCATTTCCAATCCCGATTGCATCGCAACACTGTCCAAGGGAGAGGGCAACCTGGTCAATGCAGTGATGTTTCCGACTGCAACTAACCTGGACGACTATAAGGTTTTCATGGAAAATGCAATTTCAGATGATGGCGGGCAAATTTTTGCATGTGATTTTGTCCAGATTGCAGGCATGGATGCCATCAAGCTTCATGCAAACATGGACACTCCCGAAATAAACTTTGACATGCACACTTATGTGTTCATTGAAAATAAGATAATATATATTTTTGAATTGAGGACCCTTGATGTTTCAGGCGAGTCCGAAGGCGAATTCAAAAACATGATTGAATCATTCAGGATACTAGAATAATTGGGTGTATTCCAGAAGGTAATCCATTTGTGTCCTGTCAAGTATTTTCAGGGTTGAGATGTTCTGGGGTGTTGTTCCGGAACGTTCCTCCACAAGATTTCTCAATGACCTGTTTTTCATGTGCGCATGGATTTCACGGATTGTGAATTCCATGTATTCAATGTTTTTCTTTTCTAATTCTTCCTGACTTATCTCATCATAAATGGGGTATGCGTTCAAGTCATAGGCCTTGGTTGGGGTTTGAAGCACATTCAGGTGGCTGTAGTAGTTTGCGGAATCAACCATGAACCCGTCGATGCCCATGTAGGTTAGTATGGGCATGAATGAAACTTCAGTGAATGGGAATATGAAGTAGCTTGTTTTTTTGGCTTGCTTTTTAAGGTTGACGACTAGCTCGACAAGGTCTCTTGGATTGGTGAGCAGGCTGTCAGCGTTGGCTATGATGAAACCGTTGTATCCTATTTCTTCAAGTTCTTTTAGGCATTTGACTCTCAAATCCAAATATTTTGATCCCTGGATTACTGCAATGTCGCATTCGTCCACGTTCTCCTTGGCAAGTCTCAATGTTTCCTTAACGTTAAACTCGGCAATTTCACGGTCAATGTTGTATGCTGAACCTTCGTTTGGAGCTATTTTCAAATCTTTTTTTGAGAATAGTTTCGGTGTCAGTTCACCCTCGATTTTGCCGATTCTTCCAGGTCCGTCATGTGATTTTATTTCAAATTTTCTTATCATTTGATTCTTCCTTTTTTGTATTATAGTATTATTTGATTTTTTAGGTTTAAATAAATTTTTCATTTTGTGTAATCTTTTAGGTTACACTGCTCAAAATTTTAGTAAGCTTTATATATATTATTTTAAAGAGTATTAGTATGGATTTGAGGGAATAACCTATGAGAATCCAAGGTGTGTTTTCAATGTCTATAATAAATCGTCTAAAATCCTTGTTTAAAGGAGACAATGAAGTAACTGACATCAATACTGATGTATCAAACACATCTAATGATGTCAAAGTTGCATCTTCAAAAAACATAAAAGTTACTATTTCCGATGAGGAAAAAGAAGTTTCTATAACCAAACAAGAAACTGTAACCGAATCTGGAGATAGGAATGTTGATTTAACTTTCAAAAAAGACATCAAACCTATAGAAGATGAGACTGTTGAAGATACAGTTCAAGATTCATCCGAAGAAATTGTGGAAGAAGTTGAAGTTGTCGAGGAAACTGAAGCTCCTGTTGAAGCTGAAGAAATCGTCGAAGAAACTGAAACTGTTGAAGAAGATGAAGACGCTCCTGAAGAAGATGTCGAGGAAGTTGAAGAAAAAACAAATAATAAAGAGAGAGATAAAATGACTTTATTGACTGATAAAGAATTATTAAATGATAGTAATCGTGATCCAGATTTCACTGCTGAGTTCATTGATGCTGGAATCGAAACTGTAAAACACTGTTTCCAATGTGGTACCTGTAGTGGAAGTTGTCCTTCTGGAAGAAGAACTCCATACAAAGTAAGACAAATCGTCAGAAAATGTTTACTTGGATTAAAAGAAGAAGTTATCACTGACGACGCTTTATGGATGTGTACTACCTGTTACACCTGCCAAGAAAGATGTCTCAGAAGTGTTAAAATTGTAGAAATCATCAAAAAAGCACGTAACATCGCAGCTCACGCAGGTTACATGGCAAAACCTCACAAAATGACTGGAGTATACGTAATCAACACCGGTCACGCAGTACCTATTAACGATGCTGCTAAAGCTTTAAGAGCTAAAATTGGACTTTCTGAATTGCCACCAACAACTCACAGTTATCCAGAAGCATTAGAAGAAGTACAAAAATTATGTAAACTTACCGCATTTGATGAATTAATCGGTTACGATGAAGCAACCGGCGGATTAAAAGAATAGATTTATGAGGAGAGTTATAATATGGAAATTGCATATTTCTTAGGTTGTATCATGAACAACCGTTATCCTGGTGTAGAAAAAGCAACCAGAAAATTATTCGAAGCATTAGATATCAAATTAACTGACATGGAAGGAGCATCCTGTTGTCCTGCTCCTGGTGTATTCGGTTCTTTCGATGAAGAAACCTGGGCTACTATCGCAGCTCGTAACTTAACTATTGCTGAAGACATGGGTGCAGACATCATGACCGAATGTAATGGATGTTTCGGTTCATTATTCGAATGTAACCACATGTTAAAAGAAAATGATGAAAAAAGAGAAAAAGTCAACGCTAACTTAGCTGAAATCGGCAGAGAATTCAAAGGAACCACTAACGTAAAACACTTTGCTCAAATCTTAAGAGATGACGTTGGTTTTGAAAAATTAGCATCATTAATCGAAAAACCTTTAGACTTAAATGTTGCTGTACACTACGGTTGCCACTTCTTAAAACCTACCGATGAAATCGGTATCGAAGATCAAGCTGAAAACCCATCAATCTTAGATGACCTCGTAGAAATTACCGGTGCTAAATCTGTAGACTACAAAGACAAAATGATGTGCTGTGGTGCAGGTGGAGGTTTAAGAGCAAGAGATTTAGATGTAACTACCAGTTTCACTAAAGAAAAACTCGACCACATGACCGAAGCAGGCGTTGACGCTATCGTTAACGTATGTCCTTTCTGTCACATGCAATTTGACCAAGGTCAAACTGAAGTGAACGAAAGATACGGAACTGACTTCGCATTACCAGTATTCCACTTAGCTCAATTATACGGATTAGCTATGGGATTATCTGCTGAAGAATTAACCTTCGATGCTCAAAAAATTGATGCAACCCCTGCTATCAAAAAAGCATTAGGTGAATAGATCTAAGGATTTTTCAATCCTTACTTTTTTATTTTTTTAGGCATTGAAAACACATTTTGGATAGTTATCTACTCTTGATAACTATTTTTTTTATCAAAAATTTTTTTTGTTTGTATCATTACGAATAATTCGTAATCATGTTTATATACTAGAAGTTAAATAAAATAAACTAATATAAAAAAGAGGTGTAATTATGTTTGTAGCAACATTAGACGGAATATTCAAATATTCAGACCTTCCTGAAGAATACGAACCTTACGTACAATTCAAAGCAACAATAGATAAAAGAGAAATAAAAGATAGTGATGAAATTGCAATTCTAAACATTGCTGGAACTTCAACACATCACGTATTATTCCTTGATTCATACAGCAGCATAAGTGAAATCGAAGCTGAACTAAAAGACGCTGACGCTAAAATCAATCACACAACCTTAAAGATTATAGGTGGACATTTATGAACTTACCATCTGAACAAACTTGGTTAGTTCTCCAGCATTTAATATCCGACCTGACCAGAAAAGGATATGAAATTCCAAGTGGAATTAACCCTGAGATGGGATTGATAAGATCATCTGTCAGTTCATATAAAAGAGATCCAACCCATCCTGATTTGATCAATGGTTTAGCTAAGGCTGAAATGTCCTTAAACAATATTCAAGCGACACTCATAACATTGGCTGAAGAACATGAAGATGAAGAATATGTTGACCATTGGCTTGACTTGTTAAAGCAGGCAATGCAAGGAAAAGAAGTATTTCAATTTGCAAAATCAAGGTCAAAATTCTTAGCCAACACTCCTCCGGGTTTGACAACAGGCAGAATTAACTTAAAAGTTCCTTTAGCCGAGGAAAGAGTTCAAGAAATTGCAGAATGGAATGGTCTCATCATAGAATTTGAGGATGATGTGACTGTCGAATTACATGGTGATAAGGAAGACCTCAAAGCAGGCGTACAGGAAATGGGGTCATTCTTTTTAGAACAATAAAATAAAATAAGGTGATTAAATGACTAAAATCTTAGCAGTTAGTGATGTTCATGGTGAAGAAAACGAAAACCTCTACACTTACCTGAAAAACAATGAAGATATTGAATTAGTTTTGATTCTAGGGGATATTACTGACTTCGGACCTTTGGATTTCGTTGAAACATTCATAAATAAAGTGGCAGATTGTGGCGTGGATGTCATTGCTATTCCTGGAAATTGTGACCCTAATGGAATATGCAATGCCATTAATGAAGTTTCTTTCTGTCTCCATAACAACATTATCGCTTATGGTGATGCAATACTTTTCGGATTTGGAGGATCAAATCCAACTCCATTCGACACTCCTGGAGAAATGGACGACGACAAAATCTACAGGCAAGTCTATGACTTATTGGCTAATTATGATTATGTTTACAATTCAGATGTTCCTAAAGTAAGGATATTAGTTACCCATGCCCCACCATTCAATACTGCAGCTGATAGGGTTGAAAATGGGGAACATGTGGGCAGTTCTGGAATTCAAAAGTCCATTCATGAATTCGAGCCTGAAATAAATCTTTGTGGACATATTCACGAAGCAAGGTCCTTAAGTAAAATAGGTAATACTACAGACGTGGCAAATCCAGGCATGCTCAAGGACAACGGGGCAGTTTTAATTGACATTAAAGATGGCTCCAATTATGATATAGATATCATTTCATTAGATGAATGAATATCTCTATTTTCTTTTTTTCTTTTTTTGTTCAATTTCTATTAAAATCAAATGAAAAATTTTATTTAACATTAATTTTATATATAAAATCATATAATTTATGAGTGATTATGATGATTTGGGTTACTGGAGATGTTGACGGCAAATTGTATAAGGAACCTTTTTCCAAAGGAATAATGTCTCGATCTCTCAATGTTGCAGATATTGGAATTGAACGGGCGCATGATATAGCAAGTGATATTGAGGCTTTTTTAATAAAAAATGATATTTCTGAAATTTCCAGCGCTGATTTGGCGGATGTTGTTTTGAACCATTTGGAAAAAATTGACCCTAAGATTGCTATCAGATACAAGCATTGGAGATCTCTCAGAACATCTAAAAAACCATTGATCATATTGATTGGTGGGGCTTCCGGTGTTGGAACCTCTTCAATGGCTTTTGAGCTGGCAAACAGGTTGAGGTTAAAGAATTTAATAAGTACTGATATGATTCGTGAGGTAATGAGGAAAATCGTATCCAAGGAGTTGAGTCCAGTAATTCATAAGTCAAGTTTTGATGCTTATGAGGCTATCAGAACTCCTTCCATTAGGATAGATTCAGTGATTGAAGGGTTCGTAAGTCATGTTGATGTTGTTAATGTAGGTATTGAGGCAATCATCGAACGTTCAGTTAAGGAAGGGATAAGTACCATTATTGAGGGAGTTCATGTTGTTCCTGGATTTATCAGGAAAGATTTGCTTGAAAATAATAATATTATCATATTTACATTGATTGTTGGGGATGAGGAGGCTCATAAGCAAAGATTCTATTCAAGATGCAGGCAACCTTGGGTTAAAAGGTCTCTTGAGAGATATATGGATAATTTTGAAACAATCCGTAAGACACAAAACTTTTTAGTGCAGCAGGCTAAAATTCATGATACACATATAATTGACAATGTGGATATTAATGAAACCATTGATACGATGGTGGGTGATATCCTAGAGAAATTTGGTGTTGATGATGATGTTGAATAAGAAAGTTAAAGACATAATGACAGAAGATGTAATTACAACCACATCCGACATTGATGTGGTGTATGCATTTGAAAAATTGATGAAATATAGGATCAGTTCTCTTCCAGTTGTTGAGGGCGATAAGTTGATTGGCATAATAACTGCGACTGATGTTGGCCATAATCTCATATTGGATAAGTATGAGTTGGGCACTAGTGTTGAAGAAATCATGATTACTTCAGTGGTTACAGTTTCTCCAGAGGATACTCTTGAAAATGCAATTACGATTATGAAAGAAGGTGTTTCTTCTTCAGGTATTTTAAATCAACTTCCGGTTGTTGAAGAGGGAAAATTAGTTGGTATTATTTCTGATGGAGATATTATTCAGGAAATTTTTTAATTTCCCTTATTTTTATTTTATTTTATTTAATTTTAATCATTTTTAATTAGTTACTGTAAAAATATTTTTTTCTTGGAATAAGTTTTCATTAAATTTCTAGTAATTATTTTTTATTCTAGTAATTAGATTTTTGATAACATTTATATAATAGTAACATCATATATTATTATTGGCTAGACTGGAGGGTTAGGGGTCCTCTGTAAGCACACACCCCCTTTGGTGCGGTTGAAGTTCAGAAGGCGGCTTTTTAAGAGAGTATAAGCCTAGAAAAACAATATAGAAACCTCGTCCTGCAGGATTGGTGGTGATGAAGTTTTTACTGGAGGGTAAAAATTAGTCATCTTCGATATGGGAATGGGTCAGGCCCGGAAGGGAGCAGCTCTACTATTAACATTTCAATGCTTGTAGAATCCCGGGGTGGAGTTGGATTTTTAGATCACTTATATTTTTGAGATTAGTCCACTTCTGAACATGCCATTTAAATAAATGATTAAGTTTATTAATAAGTTTTTACATATATCTTATTATACTTGTTTTTCATATGTCGGGATGGCCCAGCCTGGTACGGCGTCGGACTGCTAATCCGATGGTCTCACGACCTCCGGGGTTCAAATCCCCGTCCCGGCGCTTTTATTATTATTTATCTATTTCTTGTTTATGATCATACTTTAATCCTATAGGGCAAGTATGCACAACTGCCGATTTGACTATAGGTATCTCATCAACAATGCTTTCTTGAACAGCATGTGCTATTTTATGCGATTCATTTAAACTCATGTTTCCATCAAGTTCAATGTGCAATGTAACGAGGGCATATGATCCAAGGTAATCTATTTTAATGTCATGTGCAGTGTTTGTTTTTGCCGCTTCATTGGCGATGTCCCTGATTTCAGTTATCAATTCTTCTGATGGAAGCTTGCCCATGATATTGTCAATGTTTTCTTTTGCAATCTCATAGCCTGTTTTGATGATTAGGCATCCTATCACTAACCCTATAATTGGGTCTAGTATCGGGTATCCCATATTGGAAACCCCTACACCGACCAGCACGGCTACTGAGGAGAAAATATCTGTTTTCTGGTGTTTGCCATCAGCCACTATTGCTGGACTGTTTATCTCTTTTCCGATGGATATTATGTAATCGCTTATCTTTAAATTAACAAGGATTCCGACAACTGCCATTATTGCTGCGTAAGTGTCTGGAATGGTGATTAATGAAGGATGCAGTATTTTATCAATTGCTCCGGTGATGATTTCATAGCTTATCAGGGCCAAGAATACTACAATCACCAATCCGCTTATTGCTTCTGCGCGCCCATGGCCTATTGGATGGTTTTCGTCAGCAGGCTTTTGACCCACTACAAATCCCAGATATGCAATGATTGAGGTTGCAACATCTGAAAGGGTATGTGCTCCCTCGGATATTAATGCATAACTGCCTGAAAATATTCCAACGGCAATATTCAGAATGGTTAGGATACAATTGGCGATTATTGCTATTTTTGCAGCTTTTTTCCCGCCTTCACTTCTTAATTCATCCATTAACTACACGCTCTTCTAAAATATTCATTGCTTTTTCGATATTCTCATATGAGTTGGCGTAAGACATTCTAACATGGCCTTCACCATTTGATCCGAATGCTGCACCGTTAACTGTGATTACTCCTGCATCGGCTGCTTTTTTAACGAAGTCTTCATCCTCAATTTTCGGGAAAACATAAAATGCACCTTCGGCATTCACTGTTTCACATCCCATTTCATTCAGCCTTGAAACGATGAGGTTTCTTCTCTTTTTAAATTCATCCACCATCTTATTCACTTCATCCTGTGGACCTGCCAGGGCTTCTATTGCTCCTTTTTGGGCAGTGGAGTTGGCGCATGCAATGCTGTTTTGATGTATTTTGAATATTTCTTCGGAGTAGTTTTCATTGGCGGTTAAGTACCCCACTCTTAATCCGGTCATTGCGTATGTTTTTGAAAATCCGTTTATTGTAATTACATTGTCGCTGTATTTTGCTGGGGAGTAATGCTTCTTGTCGTAAATGATTTTTTCATAGATTTCATCTGATATTATTAAGAAGTCATGGTCCATTGATAAATCTGCTATTGCTTTGATGTCTTCTTTTTCCATTACTGCTCCTGTTGGATTGGATGGGGAGTTCAGTATTATGGCTTTTGTTTTATTTGTGATTTTTTCTTGCACATCCTCTGCTTTTAGTTTGAATTCGTTTTCCATCTTGCAGTCAACTGGGATGATGCTTCCGCCTGCAAGGTTAATCACTGATTCGTATAGTAGGAAACTAGGATTTGGCAGGAGCACTTCATCGCCTGATTCGATGAATGCTTGTGTACTTGCATATAATGCTTCGCTTGCTCCAACAGTTACTATGACGTTTTCAGGAGTGGTGCTTATTCCATTGTCGTTTTTGAATTTTTTAACGATTTCCTCTCTCAGTTCAAGGTATCCGAGGTTTGGACTGTAATGTGTGTCATTGTCGTCAATGGATTTTTTCATTGCATCCTTGATGTTTTGGGGCACATCGAAATCTGGTTCTCCAATTCCAAGGTTTATTGCACCTGGCTTTGTTGCTTCAAACATTTTTCTTATCTGTGACAATTCTATTGGTTTTGTTCTGCTTGCAGGATTTATCATATTTTTTACCTCGCGTATTATATTATATATTATATATTATTATAGTAAATTTAATTTTTTCTAGTAATTATTTTTCACAGGATCCGCAATTGTAGCAGGGGGATTTTTCGCACCATGGGGTCTGTTTTAAGTTTCTCAATCGTTTATGCTCTATTTTCAGAAATCTTTCGCTTACGCCAGTATCGATTTTGTTCCATGGCAGAGTGTCGTCTATATCATATTTGGGTGTGTTTTCTCTCCATTCTTTCATTGTGATATTTTTTGTCAAGGACTTTTCAATAATCGCACCAACTTGCCTATTTGCACAAGACAATATATATTGGACTAGTCCTTTTTTAGGACTTTCGCACTTTATATTATAATTTTTCATTTCCTTTTGTATAAACCGGGTTTTCTTTTTAATGTCTTTAAAATCATAACCTTCCCATTGTAATGGTGTATGGGGTTTTGGAATTACTGGATTGATGCTGAATTTCACCCGTTTAATGTTTGTGTGCATATCCGCAATTTTCTTCATATACTCGCACAGCTCTTTTACATCATCATGGGTCTCGCCAGGAATCCCTATCAGGAAATATAATTTGATATTGAAATCCAAATCAACAGCATTTTTTATTACTGTAAAAATTTGTTTTTCCAGTATGTCCTTATTCATAACTTTTCTTAATTTTTCAATGCTTTCCGGAGCAAGAGTAATGGTTTTAAGTCCACTTTTTTTCAATGTTTTCAAGGTGTCCAGTGTGATGGATTCGATCCTAAGCGATGGCGTTGAAATTTGAAAGCCCTCTTTTTCAAGCCCATCGATCAGCATGTCCAAGTCATGATAGTCTGAAACCGCCGCACCGATCAATGTTATCTTATTGAATCCAGTGTTTTTTCTGGTTTCAACTGCAATGTCGATGAGCTTCTCATAATTGGTTTGCCTCATCGGACGGTACAGGTACCCTGCCATGCAGAACCTGCATCCCCTGGTGCAGCCCCGTGACACGTTCAGCATTATGGTGTTGTTGAACACGCTATGGGTTTCATCATCCCCCTGGCTGATTATCGGGTTGGTGATGTGGTATGCATCATCCATGTCATTGACGATTGCGATTCTGGTTTCATTGTCATACTCGGGAATGTAAACTCCATCGACATCCAAATACTTCTGAAGGCTCCTGTTGGGATTGTCAAGGTATGAGTCTATAAAATCATTCATGACATTTTCTCCCTCGCCAATTATGAAAACATCAATATAATCGGATAGGGGCATGGGATTTGCAGTGGCACAGGGTCCGCCAGCAATTATCAAAGGGTCGTCGGCTCCTCGTTCGCTTCTTTTCAATGGTATTTCAGCGTCTTTTAACATTTTCAAAACATTGAAATAATCTTCTTCAAACTGAAGCGTGAAGCTTAGAATGTCAAAATATTTGCTGGGAGTATTTGATTCTAATGATTTTATGCCTGGAAAAATTATCCTTTCACACCAAGTGTCTTCACGTTCATTGATGCTGTTGTACAGGATATTATAACCTAATGAAGACATTGCAGTTCTATAAACGTTCGGATAGCATAATCCGAACCGCAGGTCCACCCGCTTGTAGTTTTTTTGGAATGTGTTTTTTTCACTCAACATAAAATCATCCGCTTTCGCCTTACATTAGTATTTTTATTTTTTTCAATTAAATAAGTTATTTTCAATTTAAAAATTTATTTACCAATCAATTTTTCATTTTCCAAAAGTTATCTTTTCAATTTAATAATAATTTTCTCATGAATATTAAATTTAATTATGAATGGACATCACATAATCTATTCATTTTTCGTGGAATTGTAAAATTTTTATTTAAAATTTAAGAAATATGATTATACCATATTTAATTTTATCCTTTTTATTGCTTCATTAGGTGTATATATGAAGTTTTAATCTTTTTTCATTGATTTAAGCAATTTTAATTTGTTTTTCACATTTTAAAGTTTTAAAAACATTTATATAAGATAAGGAAAATAATCTTTATCCACTCATTATGAAATACTATTTGTTAGTATAATCATATTTTACTATAAAAATTTTCGTAATGAGAACCAAGAGGTGGAAAAATTTCGATAAAGAAAAGGACATTGTTGATATCTCTTGTGTTAATGCTGTTCCTAGCGGTAGGGGCGGTTAGTGCAACTGAATCAATCAATGTTTCAGATACAGAAGATTCAAATTTAGAAGACGATGACTCGTCATTGTCTACACAAGATAAATTAGAAATTTCTAGCGAGGATTCTATCTCAGAAACTAATATAGTTAATTCTCATGATGATAATTTGGGAAATTATCCTAGTGAATATGCTGTCAACAGCACTGATTCATATTATGGGGATAATAGTCAGGAAAAATCAACTTCCCAAAATGGTTCAGGGACCATTGATAACACTTTAGGCACATCTAGTTCAAGTTCCAATGAAGTCGTTGCTGACTCTTCAAGCAATGATCAGGTTGGCGCTGCTAGCACTGCCAACAAAAGCGTTACCAAAAAAGTGTCCACAAGCCTGAGCATATCAAATGCTCACTATGCTAAATCTGCAACCTACTTCGATGTGACATTGAAGGATAACTCAGGCAAGACATTAGCCAATCAGAAGGTTTCATTAAAGGTGAACGGTAAAACATACTCTGCAAAAACAAATGCAAAAGGCATAGCTTCAATAAAGACTGCTGCATTGGCAGTCGGAACCTATGACGTTGCACTCACTTATGCAGGGGACGGCAGTTACTCTTCATCATCCCTTTCAAAAAAGGTTAAGGTGTTGTCATCAATAAGCGGAAGTGATTTGAAAAAATACTATGGATACACATCCAATTATAAAATGACCTTTTGGAAAGGTAACTCAGTATTGGCTAATACAAATGTTGCCTTCAAGTTAAATGGTAAAACTTACACTGAAACAACTAACAGCAAGGGTGTCGCCACCCTTAAGGTTAAGTTGGGTGTGGGAAAATATGTTGTAACCGCAACCAACCCATACTCCAAAGAGAAGGTTTCACATAATATTGTGGTTGAAAAGGACAAGACTTCATTAAATGCAAAATCCGCCAAGGTCTATGTTATTTTAAAGGAAAAGGGCAAGTTCACCGTAACCTTAAAATCAAAGCACAATGTCTTAATCAAGAACGCTAAAATCAAGTTTACTTTAGATAAGAAAAAAGTAACCGTAAAGACCAATAAGGATGGGAAAGCGACATTGACTATTCCTGTTCTTTCTAAAGGTACTCATAAAATATCATTCAAGTATTCCGGCGATAAGAATTATCGCTCCGATTCAGGTTCAGGCAAAGTCATTGTCAAGGGTGCGGCAACAAAAATAACCGCTTCCACTTTAGCAATGGACTACAATGACGGATCCAAATTTAAGGTCAAGCTAACCACATCCAAGGGTGAAGCATTAGACAAGGAAAAAGTCAAAATCAAGGTCAATGGTAAGACTTACACTAAAACCACAAACTCCAAGGGAGTTGCCAAGTTGACTATAAAGGACATTAACCCTGGTTTGTACAAGGTTAAATACTACTATTCCGAAAAGGGTTCAAGAGACTATAGTCACGGTTCCAGCAAGCTTATCATTGTAAAGGCACATGCTGTTATCAAGGCAAAGAATTTGGTGATGAAGAAAAACGACGGCTCATACTATAAGGTGACCGTTAAGGATAATTCCGGCAAGGCTCTTAAAAACGTATTTGTAAAATCCAAAATCGGCAGCAAGTCATACATTTACCAGACCGATTCAAATGGTGTTGCAAAGTTGAAGATCACTAAGGGTGTTGGTTACTATTCAATCAAATCAACAGTTGCCGATCCATGCTATAAATCTAAACAGGTGTCAAAACATCTTTTAGTTGACGGTACCAAATTCGTCGCTGAAGACATGTACCTTTCCACCGGCGCCAGTGACACATACTCAATCAAGCTTGTGGACGGTCACAGCAACCCTCTCAAGAAGGTTTCAGTCAAGTTCACTTTGAACGGTAAAACATCTACCGTCAAGACCAGTTCAAAAGGTATCGCTAAAATCACTTTGGACAAGATGTCTAAAGGAAAATATGCAATCAAGTATTCGCATGATTCATACTCTGGATCATCAAAGGTATTTGTTGTAAACAAGGTGGCTGTAAAGGATATTGTAAAGGCTTCTAAAACCGTTAAGAAGTACATTTCCAAGAATAAAAAGTTACCTTCTAGTGTTAAAATAGGGGATGTCACATTTCCAACCGCCGAATACCTGTACTTGGCTTCCAAGGCAATCGTGAATTTGAAGGCAGGTAACAAAAATGCAATTAGCGTCAAGAATGTGGAAAACCCAACTAAACCTAAAGCTGCTGCTAATTTGGGAATCTTAAAGGATTATAAGTCAGTGGCTAAAAGTGTTGTGAAAACTGCGGAATCCAAGGGTGTAATGCCTAATTCTGTCAGTTCAAAAATTGGAACTATTGGTTATAAAGGTGTAGTTTACAGTTTAGCGGATGTTCTCACATCTTACGGCAGCAAGAATAAGATGCCGTCTTATGTGCAGGTCAAATCCTTCTCAGGTTCATCTTCATCTAGCAAACTAAACCCTTTAAACACTATTGGTGATTTGGCTGCGTACTTGGCAGCTTCTACTAACTGCGATGTTAACAATGCTTTAATTAAAGAGTTAGTTTCTAAGTTGACTAAAAATAGTAAAACCGATAAGGAAAAGGCTAATGCAATCTATACTTATGTAAGGGACACCATTTCATATAGTTTCTACTATGACACTAAATACGGTTCAGTTGGCACATTGAAGGCTAAAACTGGAAATTGTGTAGATCACACACATTTGCTCGTAGCAATGTTTAGAGCTTCAGGATTGGCTGCCAGATATGTCCACGGTAAATGTACCTTCACAAGCGGAAGCACATATGGGCATGTATGGTCCCAGGTGTTAATCGGTAACACTTGGACTGTGGCTGATGCGACAAGTTCTAGAAACTCGTTAGGAAAAGTGGCTAATTGGAATACGAACTCTTATAAGCTTCAGAGTATCTCTGCAAGTATTTCATTCTAATTAACTACTTTTATTATTTTTTTTTTTAAAATTTTTCAAATTTTCTTTTTTTTATAGCTAATGATTTATAGAAGTTTTAATAAAGATTTAATTACTAAGCTAATTAGGACAATATCATGACTTCTAAAAAATATTCTAAGGTGGCTGTTGGCGGGACCTTTGACAAGTTCCATGACGGTCATAAGAAATTGTTATCGACTGCTTTTGAGATTGGTAGCGAAATTGAAATTGGCGTTACTTCAGATGCCTTCGGGGGTTTGAAGGGCGATATTGATTCATGTAAGGAGAGAATGAGTAATCTTAAATCGTTTTTTTCAGATAAGTCCAATTTCATTGTCATTCCCTTAGAGGATCCTTACGGCACTACAATTTATGATCCTGATTTTGATGCTATTGTTGTCAGTGAGGAGACTGAACCTACTGCAGTTAAGATTAATGAGATTAGAGTTTCTAAAGGCATGAAACCTCTTGATATTGTTGTTGTTAGTTTTGTGTTAGCCTATGATGGAAATCCTATTTCATCAACACGGATTAGGCGTGGGGAAATTAATCAGAATGGGAATTTCATCGAATAATCTAAAAATTAATCGATATGTTTATATGTGCATTTCGATAAATAATATAATTGACATAGAAACTCCGGTTTTTATGTAAAATTGAGGTGGTTATATGGCAGTAAAAATTGACGCTGATGCTTGCGGACACATCCAAGATTGTCCAGTGCAAGGATTATGTATTAAACTTTGTGAACAAGGAGCAATCATAGAGGAAGACGGCGATGTGAAAATCGTCCCTGAAAACTGTGACGATTGCGATCTTTGTATACAAAATTGTCCAAATCAAGCCATATCTAAAGCATGAGGGATAATATGTTTAATATTGAAAGAGAGGGTGAAGAACACCGTAAATTATCTTACAAAGATAAGAATTGTGTAGGTTGTGGAATATGTGTTGGCGTGTGTCCAACAGATTCATTAAGATTAGGGCCCATTGTACCTATAGCACGTGGATTGATAGAAATGGATTTGGTTTCCATTAATGCTGATTCATGCGTGTTATGTGGATTATGCTCTGTAGCCTGTCCATTTGATTCACTATCTTTAACCATTGATGGAACTGACGTTAAAGATATTAAGGCTTATCCTGTTTGGGAGGTTGAATCAAGTGTGCATGATGGAGAATGCATATACTGTGGAAGATGTCATGAAGTGTGCCCAAGGGATTCCATACTGTTTGAAAGAAGACTTCCTAATCCTGTAGACCTGGTTAGGGGAGAAATTGAAATCAATAGGGATAAATGCATCTATTGTTCTTTCTGTGCGGACATGTGTCCTGCCGAAGCAATTGCTATTGACAATATTCCCACATCCAGTGTTGATGTGTTGAACAATTCAATCGAAGTGGACCTGGATAAATGTATCTTCTGTGGAGTTTGTAAGAGAGTATGTCCGGAAGATGCAATCAAGCAAATCTGTTCCACTTGCATGCTGAGGGATGAAATTGAAGTTCCTGAGATAACCGGTGAAACATTCATTTCAGAAAGTTCATGCGTTAACTGCTCTTGGTGTTCTGAAATTTGCCCTGTCGATGCAATCACAATTACAAAACCATTCGAGGGTACTTTGGAATTAAGTGAAAGCGATGAAAAGGTATGTAAGGGTGATTCATGTCATGCATGTCTTGATGTGTGTCCATGTAATGCGGTGAGTATTGTTGATGGAAAATCTGTTACTAACCTGGACTTCTGTAACCTGTGCGGCGCCTGTGTGACTGCATGCCCTCAGGATATCAGGGTATTGTCCAGAACAGCAATGAAATTGAACAATATTAATTCTGAATCATGGAATGAAATTTTAAGTAATTTATTGGTTGGAAAATAGAGAGTGATACTCTCATTTTTCATATTTTATTTATTATAAAATCTCTTTCTTGTTTTATTAGGTTTTGAAGGTTGTTTTGTGTTTTTTCTGTTATGTTTGACATGTAACCTCCGACCAGAAGCACAATGACTATTAGCCCTCCTATGATGAGGATTAGTTCGGCGCTTCCTTGGCCTTTGTTGTCTAGCTTTTTCTTAGACATGGGTTCTGTTGTCAAGTATGGTGTTTCGAACATCTATGATGTCGTCTTTTGCCTTTAAACTGACATCGCTGGTGTTCATGTATGATCTGTAGATGGTTAAAGCAAGCAATGCAATAACTATCACTCCTCCGAAGAGGAGTATGTACTCTGCGGCTCCTTGGCCGGAATTTTCTTTGAAAAATTTTTTTAGTTTTGACATTTTTTCCACCATATAAATGTTTGTTTTCTTAGTATATTAATATTACTATTTTATTAAAAAGTATTACTTGATTTCTTTTTTTTATTTAGAATTATTATTTTTTCCATTAACTTTATAAACTGTGTTAAATAAATAAAATAATAGTTAAATAATAGAGTGATAATAATTGATAAGGGTGAAAACGTGGGAAATACAATAAAATTAGTTTCAGGTTTTATTTTATTTGTTATTGGTGTTCTCATAGCTTATGAATCCAGTGTCTATAACCTTTTAGACCTTCTTATAATAGTGGGTATTATTATTGCAATTGTGGGAATAATAATACTGGTTAGCTATTTTGTCGATTCAAATGCTACAAGAACAACTAATATGATTAAAGAATTCATTGAATCTCGAGAAAACAATTCTCATTCATTTAAAGGATTTGAAAGAAAATCAAATGAAAATGAAGGTCCATTAAAAATTCGCAGAGATTACAATGAATATGATGAAGAAGATTATGCTGAATTAAACGTGGATGAATATGAAAACCTATCCACCCGTGACTTTTTGGGATCATCATTGGAGGAAAATCCAAAGGCTGTGCTGAATGTTGCTCCACAGCAGGAAGAGAATGAAATGGAGTATGAACAGCTCAAGTTCACTCCTCACTACGGAAAGCCGTTGAAGGTTACAAGGTCTCCTAAAAGGCGTTCTGCCGAACATGTGGCCGAAGAGATTCCGGAATTCATTGTAGAGCCAGTCAATAAGACTGAAGAAATTCAAAGGGCATTGGCCCAGGAAGAACCGGTAATTGAGCCAGTCATAGATACTCAAACTCAAGTTGCTCCTGACGCTGTTCCAAGAGACATAAAAATAGATGTTAATCATCCTGAAAGCTTGCCTGTTCCAAAATCATTGAACAGCTATGTTCTTTCAGACACAGGAGTCTTGACATCCCAGGAAGCATTCGACAACTTGGCGGTCAATGTCACCAAGGAGATAATGCTTGAAATTCCATCATTGAATGACCTGTCAGACAGGTTCCTATCACATGTTCCGACAATCTACTCAAGAGTGATCATAAACGAATTTGACGTATCAGACATGTCCTACATGTTCCTAATATCCTCTCTTTTAAAACAAGGGGTTCACATTAGGACCGTGCCTAAGGTGCACACAATCAACCTGATAACAGATGATTCATATGCGATGATCATCTCCGAAGGAAAGGATGATATGGAATACGGAGCAATCTATAACGACAGGATGTCCATTTCAAACATCAGGGCAGACTTTGAAAAGACCTGGAGTATTGCATCCGCCCTGGACGATAAGATTCTTCTCGCTAATGCAAATGGTGGTGCTGCATAATGGATATAAGATGGTTAGGCCATTCAGCCTTCGAGATAATCACCGATGATGACGTGAAAATACTGATTGACCCGTTCATTAGCAATAATCCCACCTGTCAGGTTCCAGTGGAGGAATTGAATCCTGACATTATTTTGCTCACTCATGGACACTCAGACCACTTTGGTGATGCATTGGAAATTTCAAACAGCACCAATGCGCCTATAGCATGTATCCATGAAATTTCACTCTTTTTGGCAAAACAAGGTATAAGAAACATTAGTGTTAATATAGGCGGTTCCTTCATATTCAGAAATATTAAATTCACAATGCTTGAAGCTAAACACTCATCAGACATTGACATGGTTGAGGAGATAGTTCCCGGCGGTGTCGCTGCAAGCTTTTTAATAACCTTTGAAGACGGAACCAAGATCTATCATTGCGGTGATACCGGATTGTTCGGTGACATGAAGGACATTGTCGGCGCGATTTATAAGCCTGACATCGTGATGGTTCCTATTGGTGACAAGTTCACAATGGGTCCTTTTGAAGCGGCTCTCGGTACAATGTGGATGAACCCTAAGGTGGTCATTCCAATGCATTACAATACCTTCCCGCCAATAGAACAAGACCCTGCGATTTTCGCTAATTTCGTAAGTCAGTTCAACCCTAATATTGATGTAGTGGTCATGAATCCTGACGAATATTATGAGTATAATCCTGAAGATTATCAGGATTAACTTTTTTCATATTTTTTTTCTTTGATGATATTCCTCATCAATGTCGCATTTTCCGGACGGCAGGACACGTATGATGTCATCCAATGTCAATAGGTCGTCCTCGTTTATTTTACTGATGATTTTTTTAGCTATGGCTTCTTTTTTTGTAAATCCTGGTTTTATTACAACGTAATTGTCACAGTGTGCTTCAACAGCTTCTATTGGGCCGGCCATGATTCTTTTTCCTTCATAATCAACGATACCGACGGCCAGTTTCACCCTGGCTCCCCTGATGTAGTTGCGGTGGCCCCTTATTACAAATGATCCTTTCGCCAGAAACTCCCCTGCTTCGGGGGTTTTTGAAACCTGGTCGGGATGAACCCAGAACACGTCCTGTGATGAGAAGCCCAACGACCAAGCAGATGAAAATGATGCCGCAAACTCTCCGGATTCTTTAAGGATATTGTCATTTAACTTGGCCCCGTTTAATTTTATGGCAGTTGATGACGCACCATGTATGTCTGCGTGCAGGTATATGTCGTTCGGGTCGAGATATTTTTTAACCACGTTCTCGTTGCTGTTTGCATCGCGCCCTCCAACGACCAGTATGTTGTCTGAGCTTATGAACCATCTCAATTTCTCATACCATTTGAGGTTCTTCTTAACCCTTTTGCGGGGAACGTCGATTTTCTCCATTGCAATGTCCTTTTTGGCCTTGATGTTTTCCAATTGTTTTTTGGTATTTTCAATAGCTATTAGGGCACCTTTGGTTTTTCTTTTTGCTTTTTTAGCTTTTTCATAATAGTTTTCAGCATTTTCAGGTATTGTCAATTTTGGATCGATGATCAATGATGTCTCATCAATGTTTAGTGTCAATACTCCCAGCTTGTCTATTGATTCGTAGATTTGGGCTTCTGGCATTCCGTCCTTCTTGGCTTTTTTCAATGTTTTGCCAATTTCTTTGAAACTGTAATCTTTACTCCTTGCCTGGTTTACAACATTAATGATGTTTTCGATTGTCGGGTAATTAGAATAAATAACCTCTCCCTTATGTTGACTATCTTCGATGGTCTTGTAAAAATTATCAAGTGTTTCTTCTTGTAAACGTAACCTTTTTTCAAACTTGTTTACCTTCTTGTTCCAGGCTGACTCCTTGACACTCTTTATGTCGGCGTTGACCTTTTTGGAGTAAAACTCATCGCAGGCCTCATTGAATGATTCATAATATGTCTTTTCAAAATCCTCATATTTTTTCAAGTCCAATGCGACAACATCTTCCTTGGAATCCTTTTTAACAATTTGTGGCTTGACATTGTCATCGGTTAAATTATCGAACAGGTCCTTAAATCCATTATAAAGTCCGGCTAACTGCTCATCGGTTATTTCACTGTTTGGAGTGTTCTTATCGATTTCGACGCTTTCATTTGCACGTTTGATGATCTCTTCTGCATACAGGCTTCCAAGACCATTCTTTGCAAGTGTCCTTACAGCATCGCTTTCAGCGTCCTTAAACAGGTCCTTGAATTCCTCTTCAGTAACGCTGATAGGATTTATTCCGCGCTCTTCAGGGAAAACGTACTCCTTTTTGGAACTGATGTCACGGCTGCTCCAATGCTTGCGCTTAAGCGGCAGGATAATGTTGTTCTCATCATCCAGAAGGATAATGTTTCCCTTGTCGAACAATTCCACGATGATTGTGTAATATTTGTCCTTCTTAACTCTTATCTCAACCACGCGGTCAAAGTTATGCTGCTTTACGCTTTCGACATGCGCGCCCTTGATTCTTTTCCTCAAAAGCATGGGGAATGTCGGCGGGGTGGTAGGGTTTTCCAGAGGGTACTGGCTGGTATGTATCCTTGAACCGCATTGCATAACCAAATCGATTCTGCCGGTTCCGGGAACGTGGAATCTCATCACGACAATATCCTTCGTTGGCTGGAATGATTTGTCGACTCTAGCTCCGCTTAATAAATTATTCAGTTCATTACTTACTGTATAAATGTCAACGTTAGACATGGACTTCATTGTTTAACACCTTGTTCAATCAATACTTTAATATATTATAATAACTAAAATTATATTAATCTATTTAATTTTAGGAGGATATGAATGGACACAACTATAAAAGTTACTAGTATTCACATTATTGCGGCACTCATAGCAGCGTTCATTTCAACCGCACTGACCTTAGGTTGGTTCGGATTCAAAAATGATATATTTGCATTCTTTATTGCACTTATTATCCTGTATTTTGTTGGTCAAGCCTGTCAAAGAATGGCAGGGGATGAAATTTCAGGATTCACCCAATGGCTATGGGATGGTATTGCACCATTTTACTTCGTTTGGGTAATCGCTTATACATTATTCACAATGTACTTATAGTCCCCCGAAGAAAATCCATATAAATACTATCAATAATGCTGTAATAAGCAAGACTGGAGCTATAATTTTACTGACGGCCACCACTGAACTGATTGTTGAAATCAATTCTGTTGAATTCTTTGGGCCGAAAGTGTTGAGGTTTCTAATTTTTTCAGTTCCAGTTCCAACCTCTACTTTTTCCAAATCTTCTATCGCTTCTTTTATGCTGATTTTAACATGTTCGATGAGTTCTTCCCTTTTAGATATTCCCACTGGATTGTATCCTCTTGAGAGGGTGTTTACGGTGTGGGTGTCAGTGGTCATGACTTCAATCTCATCTATCTCCAAATCGCTCACTGCATCCATGATCTCCTGTCTGAATCCGCGCTCCATATTGTTTGAGTCAAAAAGGACATATGCTGTTCTTTGATTGTCCACTTCAATGACTATGATTTTCAGTCCGCTTTCCCCGATTCCTTCCTGCTTGTCCATGTCATTGAGGTTATTGGCATGGCATCCGACCTTGATTTCATGCTTGGTCTGGTCAGGGTCGATTTTATCGATAACGTCTATCAGCTGGAACACTTCAGCGTTTCCGGGAAGGACCTCTCCGCTTTCAGGGGTGAATGAATTGTGGCAGTCAACAATTATGGAATCCTTAACATGGCATTTGTTTCTGCTTTGGGCCATCATGGTCAATCCCACTCCGAACTCAATGTCGTCAACCGCTTCTGGGGCGAATGTGGACAGTATGACCATTCCCTCATTGAAGAACTGCACTCCAATGTTTGCCTTTTCTGAATTGTACCTGATGAACCTGCTTGCGTCCTGGGAGTATTCCACCTTGGCCAATCCGTTCTTGATGGCATCTTCCACCTTGTCGATTTCTGAAACCGCAATCGGGTTGAAGTCATGGGTGGATGGTCCATGGGCAACCATTGTGAAATGGTCGAACTTATTTGCAAGCAGTGTAGGCATGTTTGAACCTCCAAGGTCTCCTAATGGCCCTGGATGAACGGAGGGGGATATGAATAATGCTTTGATTCCGTTTTCGGTTTTGAAGCTGACAAAAGTGACGATGGTGTCGATTGCTTCGCTCATGTTTTCAAACAATCCCTCAAGGGAATTTGATCCCTCATTCATGTGTGCAATAAATAGGCTTAACAGGTCCAGCACTCCGATTCCCAGATTCTTTTTGAATGGGGATGCGATGATTGTGATGAATGCATATATCGCTAGGACAAATATTATTGAGGCTATCAATGCCTTCAGCATGACCTGAAGGAGCACAGGCCCCATGAAACTGGTGTCCACGAATAGGAATGATATCAGCACATACATTGCTAAAATCAGGATAGGCTGGATAAAACCGGTTATTGCGGCTGCAGTGAACCTGACCTTGGATGTTGCCCAGAAAACCAGGGTGTTGAATCCGTATATTATGACGCAGCCGAACAGTGCGGAGTTTATGAATATGTCAATGTTTATTATTCTGGAAATTATGCATCCTAAAATGATGAAAACGCCTAGGATAAACATGGAGATGCATGATAAGAACATTGAATGCTTTATTTTCATGTTGATTCCATGAAGTGACTTGATGACCTGCTGGTTCAGGGCACCGCTCATGATGGATGATACGCCCAATACCATAAAACCGAATAATCCTCCATAAATGAAATCAAGGATTAGTCCCTGGTTAGGTATGAAATCGATTAGATAATAAACGCTTCCAATTAAAAAACTCAATATCACTATTCCAATTATTGTAAATCTAGTTTTCGGCAGGGTTTTAATGTATTTTGATAGTCCCGCCACGCTGCTCATACTTGACATTTTTTCCCCAGAATAAATATTTGCCATTAAATTTATTAAATTAAAAAATTTTATATAATCATAGATTTGTATTAAGAATAAATAAATTTTTACTTGAACAAGGTGTGGTAAATGGAAAAAAAGTTAAATGTTCCTATTAAAGATGAAAATTTAAAAGAGTTGAATGCCGGTGATGTCGTTTATCTGACAGGCAATATTCTAACAGCTCGTGACCAGGCTCATAAGCGTCTCATTGAACAGGGTGCTCCATTGGACATTGAAGGTGCTGTTCTTTTCCATGCAGGGCCTATCATAACTGAAGAGGATGGAAACTATAAGATGGTGGCCATCGGGCCGACAACCTCAATGAGGATGAACCCTTACCAAAGCGACGTGCTGGACATGGGTCCCAAGATTGTCATAGGCAAGGGCGGAATGGATGACACCGTGCGCGAAGCCCTGATTCGCAATGAGGCATTGTATGTGGTTGCAACAGGAGGATGTGCAGCATTATATGTTGATGCTGTTGAAGAGATAGAAAGCGTTGATTGGCTAGACCTTGGAATGCCCGAAGCAATGTGGAATCTTAAAGTCAAGGATTTCGGACCGCTCATCGTGGCAATGGATGCTCAAGGCAATAGTTTATATGACTGAAAAAGATAACAATACTTATATATGAATTAATATTATAGTATATTTTACATTATTATTATTTATGAAATAGAGGGAAGTGAAAGTTATGGCTAGTATCGAAGAGGCAGCAGAGAAAAAGTTAAAATCAAGAATGACTAAAATCAGGAAATGCAACAGGGAACCGGAAGAGAAAATCAAATTTTCAGAAAAATTCGGTACTTCTTTTGAAATAGGTTTCTATAACAAAAACCCGGACAAGCTAACCGACAGCATAAGCATGATCACCAGTCCTGACGGTAAAATATTGTTCGCTGATTATATTTATGAGATTCCCGAAGAGGATGAATTCGCAAGAGTGCCTATTACCGATAAGCAATTGAAATCAATCATTGAATTCTTTGAAGGATTCAAGTTACAATTGGATGATTCTGAGTAAATGATAATTAACGATTCTTTGGATGAAGTTAAGAAAAGAGAAAAGGCCCTTTCAATCATAAAAAGCATTGTTGAAAATAATGGAAGGGAATTTCTATTTGACTTAACTGGATTGTCCGGCGGATTCATAGCATCAGATGATGAGTTGAGTTTGCTTGAAACCTATGTCGGCCCGGCCATCTTTGAGGATGCCCTTCAGGATGTTGGAGTCGAGCATATGGGTGGTGAGAAAGTCCTTCCGGTAAACAGGACTTCCTCGGGGATTCTTGCAACAATTCTCACATTGGTGGAAAAGGATACTAATGTGGTTCATTATCTAGAGAAGCTGCCGGCTCATCCGTCAATTCCTCGCAGCTGCAAGTTAGTTGGAGCCAATTATTTTGAGACTGATGTTTTTGAGGAGTTCTCCATTCCCGACAACACTTCACTAGTGGTCATCACCGGATCCACAATGGACCTTGAGGTCATTGATGAGGATGAATTCCGAAAAGTAATTGATATGGCTCATGAAAGAAACATTCCTGTCATGGTTGATGACGCTTCAGGAGCAAGGCTTAGGACAGTGGTGTTTAATCAGGCCAGGGCATGTGATTTGGGAGCGGACATTTCAATTACAAGCACTGACAAGTTAATGCCGGGTCCTCGCGGAGGATTGATGGCCGGTCGTGAAGAGCTGATTGACAGGATTAAGGTTAAGGTCAACCAGTTCGGCCTTGAAGCCCAGCCGCCGGTTGTGCTTGCAATGCTAAATGGGATAAAGAACTTCAATGGCGAGAACCTGCTTAGGAGCTTTGAGAGAAAGGATGAGTTTTCAGATATTTTAAATGAAAGATTCTCTAACTTCGAGAAAACACCTAATGGGGTGATGATTTCACCTGAAGGATTATCCAGGGAAGTCAATGTCCCTCATGACTTGTCCAATAATGATTTGGCATTCCTATTATCATTCATATTATTGAAGCAACACGGCATAATCACCATTCCTGCAGTGGGCATGCCTGGTGCATCTGCAACAATCAGGTTTGACCTGTCAACCAATGATGCATTCAATCTTGATTTAAATGATTTGGCTCAAAAAATTGTGTCCTCATTTGATGAGTTGCTGAATGTGGTTGGTGATGAGGATAAATGCAGGGAAATTTTATTATAACTTCTTTTTTTCTAATGGCTACGGCTTGTAGTCAGTTAAAATATTTTTTTTGGTGACGGATAGAGATGTATTGATGTTATGCGGTTAGGCATAACATTCTCGTGTTTTTACTTTTTGATAATACATTCTCCGGAAATTACTTTGTTTAAGGTTCCATCAATCTTTTCAACAATCAATGCCCCTTCCTTGCCGATGCCTACAACATAAGCATCATAGTTTTTGTTGAATGGCTCTCTGACTTCAACGATTTTACCGATACTGTATGAGCGTTTTCTCCATTCTTTGAGAATGTTCTCATAGCCTTCATGAGTGAATTCGTCAGCGATTTTTTCAAATTCTTCAAGGAAGTACCTGATTAGAACGTTCTCATCCTCTTTTCTTCCAAGTTCATCTGCGATGGTGGTTGTTCCATCCTGCAATTCTTCAGGGAAATCTGAAATGTCAATGTTTGCATCTATTCCCACACCGATGATCACATTCTCGATGGTGTTGAATTTGGTCACGGCTTCAGTCAGGATTCCGCAGACCTTTTTGCCATGAATCATGATGTCGTTAGGCCACTTGATTTCGGCGGTGGTGATTCCGGTTCTTTCTATTGCCTTTGCAACGGCAACCCCTGTCGCTATTGTGATGAGTGGTAGTTTTGAGTAATCCACATTAGGCTGCAGGATCATTGACAACCATATTCCTCCCATTGGGGATTCCCATGCCTTGCCTGATCTTCCCCTTGCGTCGGTTTGCTTTTCGGAAAGCACTATGCTTCCGTTTGCAACATCGTTCATTGCCAGGAATCTGGCGACGGTGTTGGTGGAACTTACCTCGTCGAAGACGTATATGTTTTTACCAACCCATTCGGTATCCAAATCCTTGGAGATTTCAGATGCCTTGATGTGCTCTGTAGGTTGTTTTCCAATTTCTTCCACCATCTTTGAAAAATCATTGATATTGATGTTTTGAAGTTCGCTGATTGCTTCATCGGAAAGCTTATCTTTCTTTTTTAACAATTTAATTATTTCATCTCTCATTAGATAATCTCCAAAAATTTATTTCTTTTGCAGTTGCTGGTTTTTAGCCATGTTCTGGTATGATCCCACTGCAGCAGAGATTGCAGCGATTTTTTTACCCGGCATGAATGTGGATTTCATCTTGTTTACAAGTTCCAGGTCTTCCGCAATCACATTGTTCATCTCTTCCTCGATTCCTTTCTTGTATGTGTCGATGAAGTGAGTGTTCAAGTCCCCTGAAATGAAGTTAGGGTTTCTTAAAACCGCCTTGTGGAATGGGATTGTGGTTTTAACACCTAGTATGATGTATTCGCTCAATGCCCTTTTCATCCTGTTGATTGCATCGTTCCTGTTTCTTCCATAGGTGATCAGTTTTGAAATCATTGAATCGTAAAATGTTGGAATTGTATAGTTCATGTAGACTCCGCTGTCCAAACGCACACCAGGTCCTCCTGGGGACCTGTAACCTGTGATTTTACCAGGGTTCGGTGCGAAATCGTTTAATGGGTCTTCTGCATTGATACGGCATTCGATTGCATGACCGGTCACTTGAATGTCTTTCTGCTCGTAGCTTAACTCGTCACCGTTTGCGATTTTGATTTGCTCCTTGATCAAGTCGGTGTTGGTGACCAGTTCGGTGATTGGGTGTTCCACTTGGATACGGGTGTTCATTTCAAGGAAGTAGTATTCTCCATTGTCATATAGGAATTCCACGGTTCCTGCACTTTTATATCCGATGTATTCTGCAGCCTTAACTGCGCTTCCACCCATTTCTTCCCTCAGCTCTTCGGTCATGATTGGGGAAGGCGCTTCCTCAAGGAGCTTCTGGTGTCTTCTCTGGATTGAGCATTCCCTGTCTGCAACATGTATGACGTTTCCGTGTTCGTCTGCTAGCAGTTGGAATTCAATGTGCCTTGGTTTTTCAAGGTATTTTTCAATGAACACTGTTGAGTCGCCGAAGTTAGTGGATGCCACGGATTGTGTGGATTCGATTGCACGCACGAGTTCGTCTTCCTCATAAACCGCACGCATACCGATTCCTCCACCACCTGCTGATGCTTTAACGATTACAGGGTATCCGATTTGGCGGGCAATTTCCTTTGCCTCTTCAATGTCGGTAACTCCTTCAGGTGTTCCTTCGATGACTGGCACTCCTGCCTTTTTCATGAGGGCTTTTGATGTGATCTTGTCACCCATCTTGTTGATTACATCGCCGGTCGGTCCGATAAGTTTAATTCCATGCTTTTCACATTCTTCACCAAATTTAGCATTTTCAGCTAAAAATCCGTATCCTGGATGTATTGCATCTGCACCAGATTCCAATGCTATATCGATGATTTTTTCGATGTTTAAGTAGGATTTTGATGGTGAAGGGTTTCCAAGCGGATAGCTTTCATCTGCATAATTTGTGTAAAGGGATGTTTTATCTGCATCAGAGTATATTGCCACGCTTTTAATGTCAAGTTCACGACATGCTCGCATAACCCTGATTGCGATTTCTCCTCTATTTGCAATTAATACTTTTTCAAACATTTGAAACCTCAAAGTAATTTTTTTATCGTTATATAATTATATATTAAATAATTTAAATATTTTATCTTGACAATTCAAATGCCTCAACTTCCGGAAAGTTGGGGATGAATTGCACCGGAGGTTGGTGTCGGATGCTGTCCGATTAATTCTTAAATACCAATAGTGCCTAAAATAATAAATGGCAAAAAGAAAAGTTTTTTTTTGGTTTTCAAATCCCATTCGCTGATGGGATGGGGAGGTTCAATAGATGAAAAAAATTACCCGCAAGAAACATTTGGAAATGAGGCTTCAGTCAGTGCCCGCTCATCCCAGGCCGAAGGTTGGCCTTGAGCAGTATACCACTCCATCGATTATCGCGTCCGACTTGATTTGGAACGCTTATTCCCTGGGTGACGTTGAGGGTAAAAACATTGTGGATTTGGGCTGCGGCACAGGAGTCTTTGCGATAGGCTCTGCATTGATGGGCGCAAATTCCTCGCTCGGTGTGGATATAGATGAGGATTCCATCCGTCTGGCGATTGATGTCAGGGATAAGCTGAATGTCGACAATCTGGATTTCATTGTCAGTGACATCTGCCGGTTTAATGGATCGTTTGATGCAGATACCGTGTTTCAAAATCCCCCTTTCGGATCGCAAAGAAATGCCGATTCGGGTCAGGACTTGAAGTTTGTGAAAAGTGCCGTCGAGCTGAACCCTGAAGTTTTATATTCCTTTCACATGGCCTCAACCGAAGAGTTTTTAATAAAATTTTACAGTGACAATAACTTGGAAATAACTCATATTTTCAGGTATAAATTTCCAATTCCTAAAATCTATGAGTTTCATACAAAAGAAAAAGCCGACGTTGATGTTATTGTGATGAGAGCTAAATTAAAATAATTTATTTTTTCATAAATTCTCATTTTTTTACCTAAAAAACAATACCTTTATATAGTGGATATTACATATTTTATATTAATATATTCTCTGAGTATAAAAGTTGGTAGCATATAAGAAGCTACAGATATTATAATTGATATAATATTTTGTAAATGTGTAAGTCTATTTAGTGATAGCTATATAAATGTAGGGTAATCTTTATATAGTTTGTTTTATATATAGTATACTAATGTATAAAGATGAGCTATCTATATTTATTCCAAACTCATTTCTTTCTGAGTCTAAAGATCTTAAAATCCGCACTTATAAAGTGGGGATTATAGCAAGAGCTTTGGCTATTTTTCAAGCAGATAATGTGGTTATCTACAATGATAATCATGAGAAGAATGCTGATGGGGAAGAGGATGGGGCTTTCATTGCTGAAGTTTTAAATTATATGAATACTCCTCAATACTTGAGGAAGCAAGCTATTCCTATAAAATCAGAACTCAAGCACGTGGGCATCCTTCCGCCACTTAGAACTCCGCATCATCCTGTTAATAGTCAACCAGACGTGGGCGATTATAGACAAGGTTTCACTGTTAAGAGAAATAAGAAGGGAACTTTCGTTGACATAGGTATGGATAAACTTGCATTCTGTAAAGAGCAACTTACAGTCAAAAAAATATTTGACTTTAAGATTACTAAAATTGCTAAGAAAGAAGTAATAGTCACACCTGATAAACCAGATGACGTTTACTGGGGATACAATGTTATCTCCTCTAATAAGAGTCTTAAAAATAGCTTAAAATTAATTAAACCTGATCTTGTGGTGGAAACTACAAGGTACGGAGATTATATTGATTCTATTTTTGACGAATTAAATCATAAAGTAGATGAATGTAAAAGTATTGCTATTTTATTTGGTGGCCCTTATTCTTCAATTGCAGAAGACGTTTCAAATCCTAACTGGGATTTATATAAGGTAAATACCCTTCCGGGACAAGGGACTGAAACTGTAAGAACTGAAGAGGCAGTTGTCGCTACGCTTTCTTTATTTAACTTTATGAGATTTTAATTCTCTTTATAAATTATTAGTTTTACACGCTAATAGATAACTTGCTCAACTTTTTATACAGATTATATTTTTAGGACTCCCTAGAAATATGCTTAGCACAGAATGATTTATACATTAAATATATTCTTAATTGTGCTTCAATCACATTAAACTCAATGGAATATATTGCAATTTAATGTTTATCTAGTTACAGACTTGTTTGTAGCTATTTATCATTTCGATGAATTTATTTCATCAAAAATTGTTTAGCGGCTTTCTTTGAAGCTGTTAATCCAAAAAATTTAAAATAATTGAAAATAAAGGAAAACTATAATTAAGGAGGTTAAATTAAATGGTTAGACATCATCAGCCAAGAAAAGGGTCTGTTGCTTTTAGTCCAAGAAAAAGAGCAGCAAAAGAAACCCCAAGAATAAAATCTTGGCCAAAATCAGATGAACCAAAATTACTCGGCCTCGCAGGTTATAAAGTCGGTATGACTCACGCTTTAGTCACTGACACTGATAAAAACTCTCCAACCCAAGGTATGGATGTTTTCACTCCAGTAACCGTATTGGAAGTACCTCCGGTCGTAGTAATGGGAATTAGAGCTTATGAAAAAACTTCTCGTGGTTTAAAAGTAATCACCGAAGTACTTGCAGACAATTTAGATCAAGAACTTTCAAGGAAAATTTCTCTTCCTAAAGAATACAACAAATCTGAAGCTATTGCAAAAATACAAGGTGCATTAGAAAACACAGAAGAAATTAGAGTCTTAGTACACACAAATCCAAAAGTAACTAGCGTGCCTAAGAAAAAACCAGACATATTTGAATGTGGTATAGGTGGAGCAAATCCAGAAGAAAAATTAAACACCGCATTAGAATTATTAGGCAATGAAGTAAAAGCTAGCGAAATCTTCAATGAAGGAGAATTTGTTGATGCAATTGCAACCACAAAAGGAAAAGGATTCCAAGGTGTAGTAAAAAGATGGGGAATTAGAATTCAATACGGTAAAGCTGTAAGAGCAGGTAAAGGAAGACACGTCGGTTCCATTGGTCCTTGGACACCAAGAAGAACCATGTGGACTGTAGCTCAAGCAGGTCAAATGGGATACCACAAAAGAACTGAATTCAACAAAAGGATTTTAAAAATCGCATCAGCTGATGAAGTTGACCAAATCAACCCAGATGGTGGATTTGTAAAATACGGACTTGTCAAAAACGATTATGTCTTAGTTAAAGGTTCCTTACCAGGTCCTTCCAAAAGATTAGTAATCTTAAGACAGCCTATTAGACCTAATAATAAAGCTGAGGATATACCTCAAATAAACTACATAAGTACAAAATCTAAACAAGGGGTATAATCATGAAAGTTAATGTTTATTCTATTAATGGGGAAGTAAAAGAAGAAATGGAACTTCCAGCTATTTTTGATGAAGTATACAGACCAGATTTAATCAAAAGAGCAGTACTCTCCGCACAATCCGCTAGGGTACAACCATGGGGTAATGACCCAATGGCAGGTAAAAGAACTTCCGCTAAAGGATGGGGTTCAGGTAGAGGTACCGCAAGAGTACCAAGGATTAAAAATGGTTCCAAAGCAGCTTTTGTACCAATGGCTATTGGTGGTAGACAAGCTCACCCAACAAGAGCAGAAAAAAATCATCATGAAAAAATCAACATAAAAGAAAGAAGATTCGCTATCAGATCTGCTGTTGCAGCAACTGTTAACAAAGAACTTGTTGAAAACAGAGGCCACAAGGTGGAAGACTTAGAACAAGTTCCTATTATTGTTGAAGATGATATTGAAGAAGTAAAAACCACCAAACAAACCCGTGAAATCTTTGAAAAATTAGGAGTTTACGACGATATCATTCGTGCAAAAGAAGGTAAAAGGATAAGAGCTGGTAGAGGTAAAACAAGAGGAAGAAAATACAAAAAAGTAAAAGGACCTCTCGTTGTTGTCGGTGAAGACAAAGGTATTTCCTTAGGTGCAAGAAACCACGCTGGTGTAGATGTTGTGGTTGTCGAAAACTTAAACGCTGAGTTATTAGCACCAGGTACCCATGCTGGAAGACTCACTGTATACACCAAGTCAGCTGTTGAAAAGTTAGGAGGTTTATTCCAATAATATTGGATAAATAAGGTGATATTATGGATTCATATTCAGTTATTATTAAACCTCATGTTACTGAAAAAACCATGAATTTAATTGATTTAAACAATGAAATTACATTCGTAGTAGATCGTAGAGCTAACAAAAAACAAATCAAGCATGCTTTTGAAGAGTTATACGAAGAAAAAGTAGCAAAAGTTAATACTCACATTACTACTAAAGGTGTTAAAGTAGCATACATCAAACTTGTTGAAGAAGAAATGGCAGAAGAACTTGCTGTCAGATTAGGAGTATTCTAAGGAGGAATGAAAAATGGGTAAACGATTAATCCACCAAAGAAGAGGAAGAGGAACTCCTGCTCACCGTGTTGCTTCTCATCGTTTTAAAGATAAAATCAGATACAGGTCTTACGATGCATTAGAAAAAGAAGGTAGTATCAAAGGAAAAGTTATTGACATCGTTCACGATCCAGCAAGAACCGCTCCTATTGCAGAAGTAAAATTCGAAAACGGCGAAAAGAAATTTATCTTAGCACCTGAAACTATTCAAATCGATGATGAGATTGAATGTGGTATTTCTGCACCTATCAAATTCGGTAACACATTACCGCTTGCTGAAATTCCTGAAGGTACTCCAGTTTATGATATCGAAAACACTCCTGGAGATGGAGGTCGTTTCGTAAGGTCTTCCGGAACTTATGCTAATGTTGTCACTCATGATGCTAACCAAACCGTTGTTGAATTACCATCAGGGGAATTAAAATACTTAAATCCTAACTGCCGTGCTAGTATCGGTGTAGTAGCTGGCGGAGGTAGAAAAGATAAACCATTCCTTAAAGCTGGTAAAAGATGGCATGCTTACAAAGCTAAAGGTAAGAAGTTCATGACTGTAAGAGGAGTAGCAATGAACGCTGTAGATCACCCTCACGGGGGAGGTAACAGACAACATCCTGGTCGTCCAACCACTGTTTCAAGACATGCACCACCAGGAAGAAAAGTTGGTTCAATTGCAGCTAAGAGAACAGGTTTAAAAAGATAGATAGAGGGTGTTTCATTGGCAAGAAAAGTATTTAAATATAAAGGTTATACTCTTGAAGAACTTCAAGACATGTCTTTAGAGGAAGTTATGGAATTACTCCCTGCAAGACAAAGAAGATCTTTGAAAAGAGGATTCTTACCAAGACAACAAATTGTTTTGGATAAAATGAGAAAATTGAATAAAGAAGGAACTAAAGACGGTCGTCCTGTTGTAATTAGGACCCACTGTAGAGACATGATTGTTATACCTGAAATGGTTGGAACCACTTTCGGTATTTATGATGGTCAAAATTTTGTAGAAGTCACTATTGAACCTGAAATGATTGGTCATTACTTCGGTGAATATGCACCAACCAGGAAAAGAGTTCAACACGGAGACCCAGGTATGGGTGCTACTAGATCATCCATGTTTGTACCACTTAAATAAGGAGATTAGAACATGGCTAACAAATATGCTTATAATAAAGATGTTGATGAAGCAAAAACTGCACGTGCTATGGCAAAATCTCTTAAGATTTCTCCAAAACACAGTGTTGAGATTTGCAGTGCAATCAGAGGAATGGAAGTAGCTAAAGCTAAAGCTTACTTAGAAGATGTTATTGAAATGAAAAAATCTGTTCCTTTCAAAAGACACAACAAGAAAGTTGGTCACAGAAAAGGACAAGAAGGATGGGCTGCTGGTAGATATCCTGTAAAAGCTGCAGAGCAAATTTTAAAAGTTTTAGAAAATGCTGAAGCTAACGCAGAATACAAAGGTATGGACACTGAAAAATTATTCATTGAACATATTTCCAGTCACAGGGGAGTTGTTATTCCTGGTTACATCCCAAGAGCATTCGGTAGGATGACTCCATTCAATACTCCAACTACTCATATTCAAATTGTTTTACAGGAGGCTAACTAATGATAGAAAAAGATTTCGTTAAAGAAGGCCTTAGAAGAACCAGAATCGATGAATACTTAGAAAAAGAATTAGAAAGAGCTGGATACGGTGGTATGGAAGTTCAAATTACACCTTTAGGTACCATGGTAATTGTTTACGCAGAAAGACCTGGTATGGTAATCGGTAGAGGTGGTAAAAACGTAAGGACTATTACCAACGTTTTAAAAACCGAATACGGTTTAGACAATCCACAAATTGAAGTTAAAGAAGTTGACGTTCCAGAACTCAACCCTAAAATCATGGCTTACAAGATTTCTAACATGTTACAAAGAGGTATGCACTTCAGAAGAGTAGCTTACTCTACCATTCGCAGAATCATGGGTGCTGGAGCTCAAGGTGTGGAAGTCACTATTTCTGGTAAAATCAGAGGTTCAAGATCTGCTGTAGCTAAATTCGTTGAAGGATACATTAAAAAATGTGGAGAACCTTCCATCAGATTAGTTGAAGAAGGTTTCGCTACCGCTGAATTAAAACCTGGTGTATTAGGTATTTATGTAAGAATTATGCCTCCAGAAACTGTATTGCCTGATTCCGTTGAAATCCTTCCTCCAAAAATGATCATCGAAGAAGACGGAGATGTCATTGAAGAAGAAATCGATGTTGAAACCGAAGAAATCATCGAAGAAGAAGAAATCATTGAGGAAGTAGAAGATCTCGACGAATTAGAAGAAGTTGTTGAAGAAGAAGCTACTGAAGAAGTAGAAGAAGATGATAGTTAAATATAAATTTAATTATCCTAAAGAGTTGGAACAATGGCGATTTTAAGAAGTAAAGAAATCTGGGACATGGAAGTTGATGAGATTCAAGAAAAATTAGTTGAACTCAGAACTGAATTATCCAAAAATGTTTCTAAAAGTGCAGCTGCCGGGGTTGTTGAAAATCCTGGAAAAATTAGAGAATTAAAAAGAACAATTGCTCGTGTTCTTACAATTTTAAATGAAAAACAAAAGGAGAATTAAATGTCAAAAATCTGTGATGTATGTGGGCTTCCTGAAGAACTTTGTGTCTGCGAAGAAATAGCACGTGAAGTTCAGACTCTAAAGGTATTTACAGTTAGAAGAAGATTCGGAAAACTCATGACTATTATCGAAGGTATAGATGAACATGATATTGATATCAAAGAGCTCACCAAAACTCTCAAAGCAAAATGTGCTTGTGGAGGAACCGCTAAGAACGGTCAAATAGAACTTCAAGGTGACCACAAGGTCAGAGTTAAAGAGGTTTTATCTGAAATGGGATTCTCATCTGATACAATTGAAATCCGTGAATCTAAAAAGAATAATAAGAAAAGGAGATAATTCATCTATTCGATATGTTTTTCAATAAAATTTTGTAATTTTTCTGCATAATTTATTGTAAATGTTACATTAAGAGATTGGGAATATGATCACTTCAAAAAACTTAGTTCATCATGAGTTCATTGGTTTGAATGTTCATGCGATAAGTAAGAAGAACAAATCTCTTAATTTAAAAGGAACTATAATTGATGAGACAAAAAATACCATTAAGATTGAGGGAATGGATAATATAGAAAGGATTGTTCCTAAAAAGGATTCTATATTTATCTTTGAAATTCCTAACGGGGAAAAAATTGAAATTGATGGTAACATTTTGTCCATTCGTCCTGAAGATAGAATAAAAAAAAGGTTTAAAAAAATATAAATGGTGATAATATGGTTGGGCTTAACGTTCAAGAACCAGAAACTACATGTGATGATCCTAACTGCCCTTTCCACGGTACCTTACCTGTAAGAGGTCAAGTTCTCGAAGGAATTGTTGTCAGTAACAAAGCAGAAAGGACTATTACTGTTGAACGTAGTTACTATAAATTCATTAAAAAATATGAAAGATACGAAAAAAGAAAATCCAAAATCAATGTTCACAAACCTGATTGCTTAAATGTGAATGTTGGTGATTCTGTAAAAGTTGCAGAATGTAGACCATTAAGTAAAACTAAACATTTTGTTTTAGTTGAAGTTAAAGGAGAGTAATTATTATGAAACCATTAACCTCAAGCATGACTAAAGCATTACCTATTGGAGCAAGACTTCAATGTGTTGACAATACCGGTGCACGTGAAATCGAAATCATTTCCGTAAAAGGATTCAAAGGTGTAAGAAGGAGAATCGACGTTGCTGGTGTTGGCGATTTAGTTGTTGCATCTGTTAAAAAAGGAACTGCTGACATGAGAAGAGAAGTTGTCAACGCAGTTGTAGTAAGACAAAAAAAGGAATATAGACGTGCTGATGGTCTTCGTGTTAAATTTGAAGATAATGCTGCAGTTATTATTACTCCTGAAGGAATTTTAAAAGGATCAGAAATCAGGGGTCCTGTTGCTAAAGAAGCAGCTGACAGATGGCCTAGTGTAGGTAGTGCAGCAAGTATTTTAGTATAAGGTGATATGATGTCAATTCAACCAAGAAAACAAAGAAAAGCTCGTTACACTGCTCCTGCTCATGCACGTGGTAAATACTTAAGTGCTTCTTTAAGTAAAGATTTAAGAGACCAAATCGGCAAAAGATCTTTACCAATCAGAGCTGGAGACAAAGTAAAAGTGCTTCGTGGAGATTTCAAAGAACATGAAGGAGAAGTTCTCACTGTAGATTACAGTTCTTACAAAATTACTATTGAAGATGTTACATTATCCAAACCTGACGGAACTGCTACTTTCCTTCCTGTCGATCCATCAAATGTAATGATTATTGAAGCAGATTTAAAAGACGATAGAAGAATTAAAAATAAAGGAGATAATTAATATGGCTAAAATGGGATCTAGAAAACATCTTAAAAGATATAAAGCACCAAAATCCTGGCCTATTCATCCTAAAGAAGATACCTGGACTGTAAAACCTTCTGCAGGTTCTCATTCCATTGACGATTCAATTCCATTAACTTTAGTTATCAGAGACGTATTGAAATTAGCTGACAATTCAAGGGAAGCTAAAAGGATCATCAACTCAGGTAATATTTTAGTTGACGGAAGAGTTGTTAAAGATTATAAATTCCCAGTCGGATTCATGGATGTTATTGAAATTCCAAAAACTGGCGAATCTTATAGAGTTCTTTTAGATAGAAAAGGCAGATTACAATTAGACTTAATTGATGATTCTAGTGCTAAATTATCTAAAATTGTTAATAAATCCACTATCAAAGGTGGTAAAACTCAATTAAACCTTCACGATGGTAAAAACGTTATCATTGATGAAGATGCATACTCCGTTGGAGATGTTATTTGTTTAAAAGTACCTGAACAAGAAATCGTTGAAGTATATCCTTTACAAGAAGGAGCTACCGTGCTTGTTACCGGTGGTAAACACACTGGTGAATTAGGTACCATATCTGAAATTATTGAAAACAAATCTTCTAACCCTAACACTATTATCATTGAAAATAGTGCTAAAGATGAATTCTTAACTTTAAAAGATTATGCATTTGTAGTTGGTACTGATGCGCCAGCAATATCTTTATTGGAGGTTAATAAATGAACCCAATGAACGAAGTACGTATCGAAAAAGCTACAGTCAGCATCGGTGTTGGAGAAGCAGGGGAAAAATTATCTCGTGCAATCACTCTTTTAGAAGAAATGTTCGATCAAACCCCAGTAAAAACCTTTTCCAAAGTAACCAACCCAGAATGGGGTATCAGGAAAAGACAACCAATCGCATGTAAATTAACTTTACGTGGAGAAAAAGCTGACAAGGCTATTGAAATGGTATTGGAAGGTATTAATAGAAATATTAGACCTACTCAATTTGATGCTCAAGGAAACCTTTCTTTCGGTATTAGAGAACATATCGACATTCCAGGAATGAGATATAATCCTGACATTGGTATTTTCGGTATGAACGTTTCCGTTACCTTTGAAAAACCAGGTTACAGAATCGCTAAAAGAAAAATCCAACAAAAGAAAGTTCCTCAAAAACATAGAATTTCAAAAGAAGAAACTATGAAATTCATGGAAGAAAATTTCAAAGTAAATTATGTAACTGAATAAGGTGATTGTTTTGCCAAGAAAATACGGAAAAGCTGCAAAAAAATGTAGTCGTTGTGGAGACCACTCTGCTATGGTAAGCAGATATGGTATAAACTTATGCAGACAATGTTTTAGGGAAGTAGCTCCTAAAATGGGTTTTAAAAAATATAATTAGAGGTTATATATATGAGTCTTATGGATCCTCTTGCTGATGCTTTAACTAACATTAGAAATAACGAATTACAAGTGAATGACTCTTGTGTTATTTCTCCTGCTTCCAAATTGATTGGACAAGTTTTAAGCACTATGCAAAAAGAGAATTATATTGGTAATTTTGAATATGTTGATGACAACAGGGCAGGTAAATTCATAGTGGAATTAGAAGGTAACATTAACAAATGTGGTGTTATCAAACCTCGTCATGCTGTTAAGAAAGATGAATTTGAGAAATTTGAAAAAAGATATTTGCCAGCAAAAAACTTTGGTATATTAATCGTCACAACTCCTGAAGGAATTATGACTCACTATGAGGCTAAGGAAAGAGGAATTGGCGGACGTTTGTTGGCTTACATGTATTAGGTGATATAATGGTAGTAGCTGCAGCTATAAGGGAAGAAATTGAAATCCCTGAAGGCGTTGAAGTTATAATTGAAAATAATGAGGTTTCTGTAAAAGGACCTAATGGAGAAGACTCCAGAAAATTTACTTATCCTAATGTAAGTATTAAAGAAGAAGATGATGTTGTTGTTTTAGAAACAGCATTTCCTAAAAAGAAAGACAAAGCAATGATTGGAACCACAAAAGCACACATCAACAATATGTTAATCGGTGTCACTGACGGTTTCGAATATCATATGAAAATTGTATTTGCTCACTTTCCAATGACTGTGAAAGTTCAAAATGATACAGTGGTAATTGACAACTTCCTCGGGGAAAGACACCCAAGGACTGCTAAAATAGTAGGCTCTGCTAAAGTGGCAGTTAAAGGTGATGAGGTAACAATTACCGGTATTAACAAGGAACATGTTGGTCAAACCATGGCTAACTTAGAACAAGCAACTAAGATTAAAGGAAGAGATCCTAGAGTATTCCAAGACGGAATATACTTAACTAGCAAAGAATAAATTGGTGATTTGAATGGCTAATAAAAGATTTAAAAGACAAGAATATGCTCGTTATAAAAAACTTGGAATCAAATGGAGACGCCCTAGAGGTAAAACCAGTAAAATGAGAAGATATGAAGCAGGCAAACCTGACATGCCAGCTATCGGTTACAGGACCCCTAGAGCAATAAGGGACTTACACCCTTCAGGGTATAATGACGTTCTTGTTCACAATATGCAAGAGTTAGAAGACTTAGACCCAGCATGCGATGCTGCAAGAATAAGCGCTTCTATCGGTAAAAGGAAAAAAGCTATGATGTTAGAAAAAGCATCTGAGCTCGGAATTAAAGTTTTAAACAAATAAATCATATTTATAAGTCGAATCAATTCCGGGGCTTTATATTTGAATTGATTTGGCTAGTTAAATTATAAAAGGGAATTTAGATTATTTATCTAAATGGAGGATTATATACATGAATCTTACAACTCAAAAAAGATTAGCTGCTAGTATACTCAAAGTAGGGCTTAATCGTGTATGGATTGATCCAGAAAGATTAGAAGAAGTTTCTATGGCGATTACTAGAGAAGGAGTAAAGCAGTTAATTAACGATGGAGCTATTAAAGCAAAACCTCAAAAAGGTATTAGTAGCTACAGGTCTAAAAAAATTAAAGAACAAAAAGCAAAAGGAAAAAGAAAAGGTAGAGGTAGTGTTAAAGGGGCTAAAAAAGCACGTACTCCTAAGAAAAAAGCTTGGATGACTACCATCAGGGCTTTAAGAAAAGATCTTAAAGAAATTGAATAAGAAACTGGGCATCGAGCTGAGATCCTGATCTTTCGGGAGAACATGACTGCCTGAATAAAAAACGGAGCCTGAGCTGCCACGCGTGAGTGGAACTCAGGCTCTTTTTCTGTTATTTCCCACAGAAAACCTTTCTTACGAACTGGCAGGATTCTGCAATATCGGCGTCTAACTGCTCTGGGCTGGCCTGATCGGAGAGGTCACGCCATACCTTGATATCAGAACCCACACCGCCGCCGGGACGAACAAAAGGTTCCATAACCACGGTTCCATCATAGCCGATATCGCGAAGGGCGCGGCCGATTTCATCCCAGGGAATACGGCCTTTGCCAGGTACTTTGCGGTTGGCTTCACCGATATGAAAATGTCCCAGATAAGAACCGGTGGAAACGATGGCATCGTAGAAGCTGTCTTCTTCAATATTCATATGAAAGGAATCCAGCATGACTTTTACATTATCCCGGGCAATATCCTTTACCAACTGGGTGGCTTCCGCTGCATCGTTGATGAGGAACTGTTCAAAACGGTTGACCGTTTCCAGAGTTAGAAGAATGCCTTTCGGTTCTGCGTAATCAGCCAATTCCCGGACGCTTTGGATGCTGATGGCCCGAACGGTTTCTTTTTTTACGGGCTGGCTGTAATCCACAGGCCAGTAGGCGTAAATAATACCACCGATTTGTTTTGCACCCAAAAGAT